>JAFSXA010000230.1 GCA_017450135.1 Clostridia bacterium
CGGCTGGATGTGCATCAGCGGCTACAAGGGCAAGGCCGACGACTATATTGAGGGCATCTTCCAGATGGCGGCTATGCGTCTTTGCCCGAACACTTTGACCCAGCTCGTCATCCCCGCAGCGCTGAACGATGACGCCAGCACCCAGGCGATGATGGTTCCCGGCGGCAGGATCTACGAGCAGAGAGAGGCTACCATCAGGGAGATCGAAAAAATAGACGGTCTCACCTGCGTTAAAAACCACGGCGCGTTCTATGTTTTCCCGAAGCTCGATATCAAGAAATTCAATATCACGAACGACAAGAAATTCGCTTTCGACCTCCTGCATGAGAAGCACATCTTCATCGTTCCGGGTTCGGGCTTCGACTGGAACACTCCCGATCATTTCAGGATCGTTATGCTCCCCGAGCCGGAAGAAATGGCTCAGGCGATGAGAGATATCGGCGACTTCCTCGATCATTATTATCAGAAGGACGACTGATATCCGGCAGAATAAAATATAATGCTCCGGCGGAAATACGCTTGACTGCGTAACACCGCCGGAGTTTTTTATCTCAGTCTGATGTCATCTCTTTTTGTAAAGAATAAGCTCGGGATCACTGCCGCCCTCGCCGTAGGTGCAGATCAGGATAAAATCCATATTCGCCAGCACGCCGAAGCAAACGCCCTCCGCGATCTCCGAGGCAAGCTGATTGCCGAGATAGGTCGCGTTGTCGTCGAGGAATCTCACCTTTTCTCCGCCCGGCAGAGTGTATTCGAGGTTGACGTATTTCCCGACAAGGGCGTTGAGCTTTTCGACCCTCGGCATATCGTCGATACCGAGGCTGTTTATCTCATCTATAAGAGTTTTTTTGAATTCCTCAAACTGCCCGTCGTCGCTGAGCTCCTCATATTTCTTCCAGTAGTTGAGGTTCGGCAGCTTTTCCTTCATATAAGCGCGCGCCTGCTCCTGAGTAAAGCCCTCTTTCACCATATGAGGCACGCACACGTCGATAAGTTCGTCCATGTCGCCGTAGGTATAGGTACCGTCGGCATAGCACCATTTGCAGTATTCCTCGTTGAGCGAGCCGTCACTGTTCCTGCCGATGATCTCGTCCTCCAGCGGCATCCCGCAGCACTGGCAAATCAGCTTCTGCGGCGAGCCGAGCAAGGTGTTGATAGACACATTGAACACGTTCGACAGCAGCTTGAGCGTTTCCGTATTCGGCACGGTTTCCCCCTTTTCCCAGCGCGAGACCGCCTGACGGGTAACAAAGACCTTTTCAGCAAGATCGTCCTGAGACATACCACTCTTGGTTCTCAAATCATATATTACATCCTTAGTTTTCATGGGAACACCTCCGATATAGATTATACCACGCTCTGCCCTGCCGCGCAAGCAACGCGCAGTTGCCCCGGACCGTCGGTAAAAGCGCACGGTTTTTTCGTATGGACATCATAGTCGTCTTTATGATATACTGTTGACATAGAACAAACAGTAAAGGGAGCCTCCGAATGAAGAGGCGACCGAAAAGGAGTTGTGAGCAATGAAAAGGATACTTTCCGTGGTTATCTGTGCCGTAATGATTTTCTGCACTGCCGGTATTGCCTTTGCCGCCGACGGTGAATGCGGATGCGGCTTTTCACCGATAATTTACGTCGGACCCCTCGGCTGCACGCCGATAGTACGCGACTCAGGCACGCAGAACGAGCAAAGGCTGTGGAGAACCGATACAAGGTTCATCCTGTCCAACCTCAGTAAAGTACTGCCCGATATCACAAAGGGGATTTTGAGCCGCAATACCGACCTGCTCGGCGACGCTCTGATCGAATTTGTGAACGCGAGCTTCGGCGACCTTGCCCTCGACAATGAAGGCAGATCAAGGGAGAACGTCACAACACCTGAGCTGAACGTCCCCACGGGCAGCAGGCACGGTCCGGACAGTGACTACTACTTTGACTACGATTTCCGGCTCGACCCATATGAACACGCGGAGAGACTGCACGAATTCATCGGTCAGGTCAAGGCTCTGACCGGTCACAACAGCGTTAAACTGAAATGCTCCAGCATGGGCGGCGTAGTGCTCTCGGCATATCTTGACAAGTACGGCCACGACGGTATCGACGTCATAATCTGCCGCTGCTGTCCCCTGCTCGGAACTGCGGTCGCGGGCGAAGCTTTCTGCGGAAAGATAGAGCTCAACCCCAAGGCGCTTACCCGCTACGGCGAGGATTCCATCCCCTTCCTTGAGGCGGACTTTGCGGACGATTTTATCGAAGGCTCGCTCTACGCCCTTCTCGACGTGCTCAAGGGAGCCGGCGTTATAGACATGCTCTGCGCACTCGGCGACAGGATGATCGAAGAGCTCGGTGAACGAGTTTACCGCGAGGCGCTCATTCCCATCTTCGGGACTCTGCCCGGCATATGGTCGTTCGTTCCCGAGGAATACTTTGCAGACGCCGTACGGTTCATGAAAATCCCTGCCGAGGGCGGATTGCACGACAAGATCTTCGCCTACAGAAACGCCATGACAAATATCAGAAACAACCTGAAGGCGGCAAAGGACGACGGCGTAAAGCTCTGTTTGATCTGCGGCTACAACGTTCAGCGGACGCCGCTTGTATCGCTTTGGAAATCGACGTCCGACGGAACGGTCGACACAAAATACGCGTCGCTCGGCGCGACCTGCGGAAACGTCAAGGAGCCGCTCGACGACGCATATCTGACGAGCCTGAAAAACAGGGCTCACCTCTCCCCGGACAATATGATAGACGCGTCGACGTGCGCCTTCCCCGAAAACACATGGTTCGTCCGCGACTGGCTGCACTGCAACGGCAACTCGGGTATCGACGAGCTTTTCAACCTTGTGATGACAGCCGACGAGGTGAACGTGCGGTCGTTTGAAAAGCTTCCGCAGTTCCTCGAGGCTGACGACGACGCGGACAGGGTGTATCCGGTCACCGGCTCGCCCGACGCCCTCGCAAGATTCAGGAACAGCCCCACCTTCCTGAACCTTGTCAGATTCCTCTTTTCTATTCTGAAAACCCGGTCGTTTGCCGGATTGCTTCTCTTTAAATGAAATAACTTGTCAAAAAGGCGCGTATCGGGAACCTGCTCCCAATACGCGCTTTTAAGCTCAAATTTACGGATTGTTTTTTACGAGTAAATAATTAAATCATTACGAATAACATAATTCCGTTGAATATGACGATAGGCTCAGGCATTGAGGCTTATCCATTCGGCAACGCCGTCGGCGTCGTTATCACCTATTACGGCGTCGGCAGCTTTTTTTACGTCAGGCACGGCATTCGCCATTGCACATGAGAGATCGCAGGCGCCGAACATCGGCATGTCGTTGTAATTGTCGCCGAAGCCGATCACACGGCCAAACCCGTATTCCTCTCGCAAAAAGCAGACCGCATTCGCCTTTGACGCGCCAGCGGAGCATATTTCAAGGTACCAGTAGCCTTCGATATATGTATCGCGGTAGAATTCGATCCTGATACCCTCGATGCTTTTCAGCTCCTCCGCGGCGCTCTCGAGGCGCTCTTTTTTATCCATCAGAGAAAAATATACAAGCGGCTTTTCCAGGCAGTCCCTGATATTCTCCAATCTTGTGAAAACCTTGCGGAAGCCGGACACGCGCTCGTCCATGAATCTGCGCGCATAATCGTTCTGCACCCTTTCATAGTAGGTCGAGAGCCTGTCGTCCGCCACCGAATACCAAAAGCCGTGCAGCCCGTGGCGCGCAAGGACGTCCATCGCCTTTTCACAGTCGCTCTTTGCTATGGTGTTTACCTTCACATAGCTTCCTTTTGCCGCGTCAAAAATGCAAACGCCGTTCATAAGTATCATCGGGGCGTTTATGTTTATCGCGGACAGGAGCTGAACTGCGGTTGCTGCTGTCCTCGCCGTGGCGATGGTAAAGAATATATTTTTCTCCCTGACAGCCTCATTCAGCAAAGCGGCGGTACGTTCTGAGATCATTCCGCTGTTGTTCAGCAGAGTCCCGTCGAGGTCGGAGATATACAGAGTTTTTTCCATGGCTGTCACTTTTGCCTCGGATCGTTATTCAGCTTCTCCGCCCATTCAGCCTCCTTGAAGCCGAAGAGGGCAAAATCGTCCCCGACGAGTATCGGACGCTTCACAAGCATACCGTCCGTCGCAAGCAGGGCAAGGATCTCATCCTCGCTCATAGCTCCGATCTTATCCTTCAGCCCCATTGAACGGTAAAGCAGGCCGCTGGTGTTGAACATCTTAGCAGCAGGCCGTCCGGACTTTTTGAGGTAAGAGGCGAGCTCGTCCTTCGTCGGATTCTCCTCCTTGATGTTCCGAATCTCGTAAGCGACGGAATGCTCGTCAAGCCATTTTTGAGCCTTCATGCAGGTCGAGCATTTCGGGTAGCAGATAAATTTCAGCATAGTATCACTCCGTTTAATAATAAGCATAATTGAATTATACCATATTTGCCGATTAAGTAAACCACGTTCGGCGAAAAGTTGCAGTTTTTCGCCTTCTTTTTCCTGCGATCCCCTTTCCGAGAGAGCTGGATGTTTGACTTTTTTTAAAAAATATTATAGAATTAAGGAGTATTGGAGTTCCCGGCTGACGGTATCAACTCTGCAGACGTCAATGCAATGGTCAATGCTGTTACTCTCCTGTATGCTATCTGAATGATCAGAACACGAGAATCGATTGAAGGAAGAGGTCTTGATATGAGCATCCCAAAAATCATACATTACTGCTGGTTCGGCGGCGGTGAATTCACCGATCTGATGAAAGACTGTATGAAAAGCTGGAAAGAGTTCTGCCCCGATTATCAGATCATAGAGTGGAACGAATCGAATGTTGATCTGAACGAGTGTCAGTATATCAAAGAGGCGTACGAACGCAAACGCTGGGCATTCGTTTCCGATTACATCCGCAACAAGGCCGTGTATGAATACGGCGGAATCTACCTCGACACGGACGTAATGCTTGTTAAAAGCCTCGATCCCCTTTTGGAACATCAGGGAGGATACGCCGGTTGGGAGGAAGGCGCTGTCAATACCGGGCTTGGTTTCGGCGCGGAACCGCACAATGAGATAGTCAAGGAATTTCTTGATATCTATAAGGGTCGCAGTTTTTTGCGCGAAGACGGCTCCGAGCAGTATATCATCTCACCGGCGCTGACTATGGAGGTGCTACGCCGACACGGTCTGGAGGACAGGGACGATATTATTCAGCAGGTCGACGGCTTCACGATATATCCCCGTGAATATTTCTGCCCCTATGATATCCGCCTTGAAAAAATGAATAAGACGCCCAACACTGTCTCCATTCACTATTACTCCGCTTCATGGTACACGGAGGAGCAAAGAATCGAGCATAAAAAGCTTGTGAAAAAGAGAAGGATGGAAAAGCGGCTGGGCAAAACTCTCTATAAGATATGGCTGTTTTTCTACAACTTATTCTGTGACGGCGGGTTGAAAGATTTTTTGAAAAGCAAAAAGGATTGAACCGGTACGGTTCTCATCGTGCAACCCGAAAACGGAATAATAACCGGCGTTGTCTATAAAGATATTTTCCTGTTTTATCGAGCTGCTGCAAAGCACCCGTTTCGGTATAGGTCCATAATATAAAGCTTTAATGCCAAAGATGATTTTTGTCGGCTATCCTCATTTTTAAATTCTTAAATATGCAAATTATTCGTAAATATTTTTTTTAAAATAGTGTTATTTTGTATTGACATTTATGCGTATTTTTGATAAAATAGCAGAGCTTCAAAAAAGCAACTGAGGACCATTAGCTCAGTTGGTTAGAGCAACCGGCTCATAACCGGTTGGTCCGGGGTTCGAGTCCCTGATGGTCCACCAACATTGGCATCGCCGTTCCGGCGGTGTCAAAATATAGGGGTATAGCTCAGTTGGTAGAGCAGCGGTCTCCAAAACCGCGTGCCGAGGGTTCAAGTCCTTCTGCCCCTGCCAAA
>JAFSXA010000003.1 GCA_017450135.1 Clostridia bacterium
AGGTGTTACAGGGTACAAGGGGAGGTGGCACGCCGCAGCGTGACGGAGGGGATTTTTAAGGAAATCATTCTGCAAAACCAAACGATCCCTCAGTCTTTTGCTTCGCAAAATCCAGCTCCCTTTACGCAAGGGAGCCACTGTAGGCAATTCCACAAAAATCCGTGAAGAACCTGTTTTTTAATAATTTACTGTTTATCCTATTACCGTTAGCCTGTCCGAAAAGCCGCGCGGACCGTAATACTGATAAAGGAATTCGCTGATCCCTCTGAACACGAAGGTAAGCGCGTTGTCGACAAACTCGTTGTCCTTCTCATTTATACCTAAGCTTACAAGCACGTCATCCATTTCCTTTTCGACCCTATCGGTCTTCTGCTCGTCAATTATCGTCTCCTTCAGCAGGGCGATGGAATCGTCGATAGCCGTGTTCAGCCTCTGCGCGTCCTCGCCGCTGAGCGTGGACGTATCTATGTTCAGGGCGGTCTGCAGATTGCTCTTTATAATGCGTGTGTTTCTGTGGCCGTTGAACTGCGGGAATGCCGGGGTGGAATTGATATCCATATCCTTGCACAGCAGGATCGTCGTCGCAAGCCTTATGACGACGTCGTTCCTGGCGATCTTTTCATGATCCTGATCTCCGAAGAACCACGTTCTCATCGGGAAAGCGCAGGTTGAGGCGTCAACGCGCCTGTCGGGGGATATCATATTGTATTCTGTATAATACTGCTGCTTGTAATCATCGTCGAGCGTTGAATCATATCTGCTGAACGTTGCGCCCATGGACGTGGATGAGGAGTGGATTATCTTATCGGAATTGGACTCCGAATCTATCAGGCTGTAGAGCTGGAGACCGTAGCCGCAGATGTCGTAGACTTCTATACCGTTCTTCTCGTAATTCTTCAGATTTTCAAAAAGATTGTTGCGCGCCTGCAGGAATTTATCCGCACGGGCCTTGAGAACCGTACCTTCGGTGAGATATTCATCCTCGAGCTCCTCATACATAGACGTCGGAACAAGCCCCCACATCGTCATGCAGCGCGACAGCATCGAATTGCTCAGCGATTTTGCAAGGGTCGAGAGGATGTCCTTGTACTCCTGCTTGGGAAGGGTGCGGACAACGATATTCAGCATCCAGCCCGTGAATTCATCGACTCCGACCAGCTTTGTGAAAATGTTTCTGTAAAGCCCCTCGTCGGAATAATCCAGCTCGTTCGCCATTATCTTTCCGATTATCTCGGAGCCGTCGAGAGCGGGAACTATGAACGCGACCTTGTTGATATCGCTGCCGTCCTTGTGCTCGTCGATATATGCCGTCGCTATGGCTCCGCCGAGACTTACGGGTACAAGATTTATCTTATCCTTGCCGGTGTCCGCCTTGGCTTTGGCAATGATCTTTTCAAGATCCTCAACTATCTTGTATGTATCTCCGAACGAATCGTATGTGAAATAATAGAGGTTCTCCTCGCCCGCTATATTTGAATAGGCCTGGAGAGGGATATGATGATAGATCAGATCCTTTTCCTCCTGCGTACATTCGGAAACAGGTCTGCCGCCGAAATTCTCGGTCTCATAGATCGCACGCGGCGTTCCGTCGTCATTGTAGCCGCCGGTCTTGAAGTTATCCTCGATAGCCTCGGAAAGAATGTCGCAGAAGCCGTTGTCCTTCTGCGTGATGAGAGTCCTCAGCAGAGGCAGAGCGAGCTTTGCAACAAGCTTTTTAACATTGAAGTATATGGGCCATCCGGTAACTTCATTGCCGCTGTCGTCAACCACGTGTTCTCCGCTGCCGTCGGTCAGGTAGGTCTCCGCCTGCCCGATACCGTGGATAACGATAGTCGGGTAAGAGGCGTCAAGCTCCAGACCTTCGGTCGAGATGTAGTTTCCGTCGCTCTCGGCAAAGACGCGTCTCGCCTCATCATGATCCTGAGAGGCGGTCACAGCCGCACCGGCCGCGATATCCCCTTTTACGGGGACAAGAGCTGCCGAACCGGAGCTGAGAGCCATGACAACGGAGAGTATTGTCGCGATGATTTTTTCAACAAGAATCGTCATTTTCATTACTCCGTTTCAAAAGATAAAGATTTTAATTCTATCTCATCAGCAGTTGTCAGTATTATTCCGCAGACCGCTGTTGATTTTGACGTTACGCCGTCGCCGCTGACTGTCAGCTTGCTGTCCTTCAAACGGCATTTGCAATCCCATTTGTCGCTGATCTTCGCTTTGCATCCGATATCCACGCCGAGCTCCCAGTCGTCGATGTAGCCCGAGCCCTTGTTCTTGACGGTGATCTTCAACTGATAGGCGTTCTTGCCGTTCTCGTCCTTCCCCCTGTTGGCTATCTGCACCTCGACGCGCCTGTCGTCGTCATCGGAGACTACGCCCACGCGCTTTTTCTCGGGGGCTTTCTCGTCCGAATCATCGTAAGGCAGGTTCTTGACCTCGCCCACGGAATACCTCAAAAGCACAAGGACGTCAGCGGAGTTGACGTCGCCGTCGCTGTTGACGTCGGCGTTTTTAAGCTGGGTATCAAACAGTTTCTCCTCGCCCACGGAATTGCGCATTATGCTCAGCGCGTCGAACGAATTGATGTAGCCGTCGCCGTTGACGTCGCCCATGGCGCAGTTCTTGAAGGATTTATCGGTGTACCGCGTGGAGAAGTGCACCCATATCGCCGCTCCGGCGAACAGCACCGCCGCAACAAGCAGAATGATTATCGCCGTTTTACTGTTGAACTTCTTTTTCTTTCTGCTCCTTTTTATCGGAGCGCCGCTTCCATTACTCATTTTTTCACCCGTCCGTAAATTCAGATAGCCGCCAGCCGCAGAAAACGGCGGAAGCCTTTCTTTTACCGAAATATTATAACAAAAATTTTAAGCCATTTCAATATACAAGCGCACTCTTTTTTATAATGAGAAACGGATAATCTTGTGCCATTCATTGCTTATTATTATAGTAATTACAAAAAACTGTTGATAATTTGAAAAATATCGTCTATAATAATATCTGATATTAAATCAGCCGAAAGGAGTGGCGTTATGTATATCAACAGACAATCTGAAAAAACAGTTGAGGCACTTTCTAAAATGTTCGGTGCTGTTCTTGTTGCCGGTCCGCGTCAGGTTGGAAAGACTACAATGCTGGAAACACTTTGCAAGGATATGAATTATGTTACATTAGATGACCCTATTATCCGCGCAACTGTGGACGCTGAAAGCAATACCTTTTTCAAAGATAATCCTCCTCCGGTTTTTGTTGACGAAATTCAAAAAGCGCCTGCTCTGTTTGAACAAATAAAAATGCTTCTTGATAAAAGCAAGAAAAAGGGTCAATTCTTTATGTGCGGCTCACAGCAATTCAAAATGATGAAAGGCGTCAGCGAATCACTTGCCGGTCGTATCGGTCTTATTACATTGCTGGGCTTTTCATTAAGGGAAATTTATGGCATAAAGTACGATAAGCCTTTTGTTCCCACAGAAGAATTCTTTAATGAAAGAAAAAAAGAAACAGAAAACATCTCTTATGATGACGTGTGGAATGCCATTCATCAAGGCTCTATGCCGGAGCTTTGCAGCAATCGAGGCTATGACTGGCAAATGTTTTATTCTGCGTATGTACGCACTTATATTGAGCGTGATGTCAGGGAAATAACAGAAATCGGAGACACGGTAAAGTTTACACGCTTTATGGTTGCCGCAGCAGCGTCAACCGGTCAACTTCTCAATTTATCATCCCTTGCAAGAGATGTTGGAATTGCGCAGCCTACCGCAGAGCGATGGCT
Source organism: Clostridia bacterium (assembly GCA_017450135.1). GTDB lineage: Bacteria > Bacillota > Clostridia > Oscillospirales > Acutalibacteraceae > CAG-488. The sequence continues at coordinate 3,776 of JAFSXA010000003.1, forward strand.
TTCAGTTCTTGTATCCTCAAACATTGTATATTTGCTCAACCCATATTATAACAATATTACAAAGCGTGCGGTCAAAACGCCGAAGCTGTATTTCCTTGATACAGGTCTTGCTGCGTATCTTACAAAATGGAATACGCCTGAAGTACTGAAAAACGGTGCAATGGCAGGAGCGTTTTTTGAGACATTTGTAATATCCGAAATCATCAAAAGCTATTACAACAAGGGCGTTCTCGATTTGCCTCTTTATTTCTACCGAGATAAGGATATGAAGGAAATTGACCTGATTATTGAAGACGGCGGTCTGCTGCACCCGATAGAAATAAAAAAACACGCCGACCCAAGCGTTAAAGATATCTCTGCGTTTTCCGTATTAGATAACATTGCAAATGTTGATCGCGGCTCCGGCGGTGTCATTTGCCTTTATGAAAGGCTTATGACATTAAAGGGTGAAGACAGGATAATACCGATCAATATGCTTTAATTGCATACAATAGACCTATTCGCAGGCACGGTTGATTCGCGGTCAAGGAGCATTTCCGTATCCAAAATGATATTGACTATGACTTAGGATGAATACTGCGCAATTATGCAAACCGTCCCCTGATTGGATATTGCATATTCCACAGTTTTGTGTTAACATAAAGCAAGTAGATATCGGAGGGATTGTTATGTTGAATTTTTATCCGTTCATAAAGTACACTGTCAACGATACCGTCTATGAAAACAGCAGGAGCGAATCCGAGCATTACACGCTTGAGACCGCGATCTCGGACGGCAGGATCAGGTGCGTCCTGAAGCCGAAAACTCAGCTGCATATGATCGAATTCTGCCTTTCCGCCGTCAAAAAGATGGCTGACGACGAGGTGTTTTTCGCAAACGGCTACCAGTCCTGGACGACTTCACGCGAATACAGCCGCGGCGATACGGTGAACGGCGCCGCGCCTATAACCGGTCTCATAAAGCTCAGCCGTGATCTTGCGGAGGTTTCCGGCGACTACAAGTTCACAAATTACGGTGAGCGCGGAAATTTCCACAGCTTTACATACACCTATTTCCGCAAGGGCGGCAGGCTGGAATTCTTCGGCTCCCTCAACGAGAGAACGGGATATACGATATTCGACTGTAAGGCCGACGCCAATTCCTTCAAGATCATCAAGGACGTTGAGGGACTTGCCGTGGACAGCGAATACGAGCTGCTCAACGTCGTCTGCCTCGAGGGTGAATATGACACGGTATTCGACAATTATTTCAAGGCTATGGGTCTTGCCGAGCCGAGGCTCAGCCATCTCTCCGGCTACACCTCATGGTATAATTATTTCCAAAAGATAAATGAGAAGATCATTCTCCGCGACCTCAACGGACTTGACAGGGCAAAGGACGAGGTATCCATATTCCAGATAGACGACGGCTACGAGACCTACGTCGGCGACTGGCTGACTCCGGACGCTAAAAAATTCCCCCATGGTATGAAATATATTGCGGACGCCATACATGAAAAGGGCTACCTTGCAGGCATATGGATAGCTCCGTTCAACGCGCAGCGCGTTTCCGTGATCGCCAAGGAGCATCCCGACTGGCTGTTGAAGGATGAGAGCGGCAAGCCCGTGCTCGGTTGCTTTGCCTGGGGCGGCGCCTACACCCTCGATATGTACAATCCGCAGGTGCGCGAACACATAAAGCATTTCTTTGACGTTATCCTCAACGACTGGGGCTTTGATATGGTCAAGCTGGACTTCCTTTATTCCGAGGCAGCCACACCGAGGAACGGCAAGACCCGCGGAACGATCATGACGGAGGCCATGGAATTCCTGCGCGAATGCGTCGGCAGTGAAAAGCTTATTCTCGGCTGCGGCGTTCCGCTCGGCCCGGCGTTCGGATACGTCGACGCCTGCCGCATAAGCTGTGACGTCGACCTTAAATACAAGGGCAAGTATTACAACAAGCTCGCAATCAACCGCGAGCTTCCGTCCGCGCAAAACGCAATTACAAGCACCATCTTCCGCCGCCACCTGAATGGCAGAGCGTTCTGCAGCGACCCCGACGTATTCTTCCTGAGAAACCACAATCTGAAATTCACCATGGAGCAAAAGCTGCTTCTTGGCAAGATAAACAATCTGTGCGGCGACGTGCTTTTCATCTCCGATGACGCCGGCGAATACAGCGAGGATGAGATAGGATATCTGAAAAGCTTCTTCAAGGAGAGCGACGCGGAGATCCTGTCAGCGGAATTCACCTCCGGCAGCAATATTTCCGTAAAATTTACGCAGGGCGGAAAGATCCGCGAGCTGCGTTTCAATCTCGAAACAGGCGAAAGCAATATCATTGAAATCTTATAACAGCAAAGAGAGGCAACATATGAAAAAACCGCCGAGGGGCTCAACAAAACAGCCCGATCATATTTTTATCAGCATAGCCGGCGATCCGGAAACAACAATGAATGTAACGTGGAGAACCTGCGAGGATATCAAGCAGGGCTACGTCCTCTACCGAAAAGCAGGCTCAGAAAAACTAATGCGCTGTGACGCGCGAACCGAAATTTTCAAGAGCGATATAGATATAAGCAGTATGTTCTGGGCGGGTCTCACGGGGCTTGAGCCGGACACGGAGTATCTATACACCTGCGGCGACGATGAAAACAGGAGCGATGAGTATTCCTTCCGCACCTCTCCCGAAAATCTTACCAAATTCAAATTCATCTGCGTCTCCGATCAGCAAAAATGCGATCCCTTCGGCTGCCCGGACTATTCCCATTTCAACGAGGTTATTAAAAAAGTCCTCAAGGATAATCCCGACGTGCGCTTCATTTTGACTGCCGGAGACAATACCGACTGCGGCCAGCACGAGTGCCAGTGGAACGGCGCGTTTGCCTCGGGCTTCAAGGGCATTGCGGAGAGCGTACCCCTGATGATGGCTCTGGGCAACCACGACAACCGCGGCTTTGAGGATTATGAGCATGGCATCGGCAGATTCTACGCCGAGCCCGCCGAGTTCTTTGACAACCAGTTCAAGGGCTCATACGCCTACAACGGCCCTGACAACTGGAAGACCGAAAACTACACCTTCGATTACGGCAACGTCCATTTCATGGTCATCGGTATCAATGGGCCCGAAGAGGTCAACGAATGGATGATAAACGATCTGAAAAGCTGCGGCAGGCAGTGGAAGCTCGGCGTATATCATTTTCCGATATGCTATTCCGGCTCCAACTGCCAGAATTACGACGCATATCCCGTGATGCGCGAGGGCTTTGAAATGCTCGACCTTGTTTTTTCCGGCCACGAGCACAATTTTTCAAGGAGCTTTCCGCGCAGGAACGAGGAGCTGTTTGACAAGCCGTCGCAGGGAACGATACACTATATGCTCGGCAATTCCAATCAGAATCCTCCCGGCACAAGCGCAATACCCAAGGTATGGCATTCGGCGTTCTACGTTCAGGAGGAGCCTGTTTCCGCCGTTGCGATAGCAGAGGTGGATAGCGGAAAAATCACTCTGACCTCTCAGATAGTTGAGGACGGCAGAATAATCGACCGCTGTGTTATCGACAAGGACGCCGACGAGATAATCCCACCTGCCTTAGCTCCCGTATACAACAGAACCCGGATGCTCTTCAAGGGCGCGCCGCTCGGACTGTGCCAGTGCGGCATACAATGCAGGAAGATCGACGGCGTTCACTATGCGCCGCTCGGTATCCTTGTAGGCTACACAGGCGGCTCGGTCGTCAAGGAAAAGGGCAGGATCACGCTTGAGGTGTACGGTAAAAAAGCCGTATTTACTGAGGGCAGTGATATCGCCGTCACGGACGGCGGAGAGGTCGTGCTTGAGGCAAAGGTCCTGCGGCTTGACATGGATCAACTATATATGCCGGCAAGCGCGTGCGAGCTTTTTGATATGCGCTGGTCTTACGCCGGGAGAAACAATTTCCTCTCATTTGAACACGAGAGCGAGGACGTACCGATCACGGTTCAGCCGTAATTGACAAAAATAATTAAATGC
>JAFSXA010000231.1 GCA_017450135.1 Clostridia bacterium
GGCAGGCACTTGTAGGGGTCGACGACTCGGCGACCCTTGAAAAACCAGCAGAATCTGACGGGCTGCCGGGGGCGAACCGCCGAAGCGCGTCCGGCGGACGATGAAGCGAGGCGGTGAGGTGAAAAAACAGGGAGGATCACGAAGCGCTCCAAGCGAGTGAGGCGACCATGTTTTTGAGGGATCGACGTTCCCTACATTTCCTTGCCGTCAGCATTGCCGGTTTTGGTACGGATTTGCCGGAAATTTTATCCCGATATACGGGCTGCCGGGGTCGTCAGCCCCTACAAGTGCTTACAGTAAGCATTGCCGGAATTTAATTTGATCGTGCGGGTTTTATGGGAACACAGGGGACGGTTCCTTGTGTTCAGAATTCCGAACACGAGGAACCGTCCCCTGTGTTCTACTTGCGATCAGATGTCAACTTCATATGAAACAAGGTACTGCAAAAAAATATGAAATTATGAATAAAAAAGAGAAAACGGATAACAATAATAACGACAGGCGCTTGTTTAAAGGAGAGCCTGCCGGCGGATACGCAATGTTCACGTCGGCCGCGGGACGGCTGACTGAAGCGTATCCGTTTCTTTATCTGTTCAGCTCGTCGAGAACAACGTCCCTGAAATGGCACAGCTCGACCTCATTGGAATTCAGGATATCCACAACTTTGCCCGTGAAGCCGGGATCAACGGAAACGTCGCGCAGCTCCGCGAGGGTTCCGCAGTCCCCACCCGCGCCTATACCGTAAGTGGGGATCAGCCTGCCGTCCTCGGTCTCAAGCTCGTTCTCGGTGATATAATACTTCAAATTCATAATATCAGCTCCAAAACGTGAATTTAATTCACGTTTATAATGATACATGAATTATTTTGAAATGTCAACATATTTAATTACAAGTATTATAGAAAACCGATATAAACATTGAAAAACAAAGATCCGGAGCGCAGGCTTTGATCCGCGCTCCGGTCGATTTTATGTACTTAATATCAGAGAAGCTCATGCTCCTTCGCATACTCATAGAAGGATTCGAGGCTCCTTCTCCTGGCGGGGCTTATGTCCGCGCCGCCTCTGGTGACGGTCGACATCGGTATGCCCTGAAGCTGAACAAGATATTTCGCGCTCGCGTTGAAGCCGCTGTCAATGGCGTTATCGAGCAGGATGATATCGTTGTAAGTGCTCCTCGCCTTTTTCATATCCTTTTCAATGAAATACTCGTCATACATCTTTCTGAACAGGTTGGCTCCGCAGGACGTTGGCGTTGCGCAGACGCCTCTTGCACCGGCGTCGTAGGCGTCAAGCAAAAACGGGATATTTGCCTGGAGAACCGCAGAATCGCCCTGTACCTTTATTTTATCGGAGATAGTCTGCATGGAGCAGGTTGTATCCTTAATACCCTTGAATCTGCCTGTTTTGACAAGCTCGCCGTATGCGTGACCCGTCATACAGTGCGGCGAAGTGCCGGGGAATTCGTAGAGTATGATCGGCAGAGTGGTATGCTCGGCAAGCTCTGTGAGATAGGAGACCAGCTTTTCATCGTTGTCCGCGTAGCCCTTGGAGATAAACACGAGGCCGTCGACGCCGGTCTGCTCCATGCGCTTGACCTCTTCGACCTGAGCGTGCCAGGTCAGCTCAAGATTCGCGGTAGCTACGACCTCACAGCCGTTTGCGTGCTCGACCGCTGTGCGCGCACACCTCAGACGCTCGTCAAGGGTGAGCATCGTCATCTCGGCGCTGCCGCAGACGGAGAAGAGATGATGGGGTCCCCTCGAAGCCTGCCATTCAACATATTTGGCATAGGTGACGTAGTCTACCGTCTTATCCTCGAAAAACGGGGTGAGCAGCAGAGCGTATATGCCCTTGTATTCTTCCTTATTTCCTGTAAACACCTTTAACACCTTCCATTCTTATTAAGGCTAAGTAAATGATACTACCTTATCTCTATAAAATCAAGTGTTATTCCCTTATTTTTTACTGATCTCCTCAATAACCGCTTTTGCCATATCGGGATAATTGCCGATGACCGCGTCGACCCCGAGTTCCGCGAGCCTCAACACCTCATCCGGGGTGTTGATCGTCCAGGTGTTTATCCCGATCCCGTGCGCCTTTATCTCCGCCGCGGTCTGCTCCGTCAGGGTCTGGCGCATCGGATGCACGCACTCCACGCCGTATTTTTCGGTATATGCGCCAAAATCGATTATCCAGCCTTCACACAGGAAGCCGCAGGTGATATCGGGGTCGAGCTTCTTGGCTCTCAGCACGCTGTAATGATTGAAGCTCGATATGATTATCCTGTCCGCAATGCCGAACTCCCTTATCATCGCCGAGACCTTTTCTTCGATACCGGGATAGACGTTTATTCCCGTTTTCAGCTCTATATTTGTAATGAAGCCGCTGACCGGAGCGACCAGCTCAAAGTACTCCCTGAGAGTGGGTATCCTGTTCACGCCGTATACACCGGCGTAACCGGCGGAGGCGTCGAATCCCTTCAGCTCGGCGCAGGTATAGTCGGCGACGGCTCCCTTGCCGTCAGTGGTCCTGTCCAGCAGCTCGTCATGGATTATGACAAGCTCCCCGTCGGAGCTGAGATGGATGTCAAGCTCTATTCCGTCCGCGCCCGCCTCGACAGCCTTTGAAAAGGCGAGCATGGTATTCTCCGGATATTTTCCGCTGAAGCCTCTGTGAGCGATATTTAACATAAGACAGTCCTTTCCGCGGCAGAGCCGCACTTTATCGAATTGATTATACCACCGCGATCTGAGCCACGCAATACGTCAGACAAATCTTTTGATTATAAAAGCGTGTCTCCCCTTTTTGGTCGTGCCGGCGTCGGAGTCGACCACCGCCTTGCCGGAGCCTCTGAGCACGAGCTTGTCCCCGACATCTATCCTGAGATCCGGCTTGAGTATCAGCGCCCCGTTCACAAAGACCGTCTTTGCGGCTATCCTGCGTGCGGCCTCGGACCTCGAAATACCGAAGGCGGCGGAGATCACAGCGTCGCACCTCATGGTGCTCACATAACAGCGTTTGAGCTCGAAGCTCTCTATCTTATCAAGCTTGTCGAAGCCGTCGAGCGGCACGACCCTCAGGCTTCCCCTGCCTGCCGAGGTGAAGTTTTCCGTGATATATCTCTCCACGCTCTTCATGACCGCCAGGGTACAGCCCGCGTCGTCAACAATGATATCCCCTATCATCTCGCGTTTTATGCCGAGACCCATCAGCGCGCCGAGATAGTCCCTGTGACCGAGGTCGGAAAACCCGTCCTTGCTGACCCTCAGGGCGGCAAGAGGATCGTCCCCGGGCTGTTGACGGAAGTATTCCGCGGCGCCCGATACATAGTCGGGAAGAAAGACCGCCGCACGGCGCTCCGCATCCTCGAATCCGCCGTAAAGCTCGCAGCGCACATCCCTGCGTTTTTCCATAATTGACGCGACCTCGCTCTGCTGATACATATCAAGGAACGCGGTGTTTGTGATCATATAATTGTCTCTGCAGGCCGCCGCCTTATCGTTCACCGCGGCTTCAAGCAGCTGTTTTTCCGTCACGCCGATCACCTCCCGTATATTATAGCATATTTTTAAAAAAAGCCAAATATTTATTGCATAAATCTACAACATATGGTATTATAAACCAAATCGGAATAGGAGGAATACCAATGAATATACCGAGACCCGAATACCCGAATCCGCAGTTTCAGCGGCAAAACTGGATAAACCTCAACGGAAGCTGGAAATTCCAGATCGACAATGCCAAAAGCGGGCTCGAGAGAAAAATATATCAGGATCCATCGAGGTTCAACCGTGAGATAACAGTACCCTTCTGCCCCGAAAGCGTTCTTTCCGGCATCGGGTACAAGGATTTTATGGCGGCTGTCTGGTATTCGCGGGATTTTGAAATCCCGGAAAGGTTCGCAGGGATGAGGGTCTTTCTCCATTTCGGCGCGGTCGATCACAAGGCTACGGTTTTCCTGAACGGAGAAGAGATCGGCACCCACTCCGGTGGCTACACCCATTTTAAATTCGATATCACCGACTGCATCATTGGCGGCAAAAACACCCTCACCGTTTACGTCGAGGACGACGTGCGCAGTCCGATGGTGCCCAGAGGAAAGCAATCCGAGCTGTACTATTCCCACGGCTGCGACTATACGCGCACTACCGGCATATGGCAGACGGTGTGGCTTGAATTCACTCCTCAATCATATATAGAGAGCATAAAAATCACACCGAACGCCGCGAATTCATCCGTCGACATCAGGGCGAAGGTCGTCGGCAGCGGCACCTTTGAAGCTCTCGCACTCTTTCACGACAAGATAATGGGCGTGGCGAGCGTAGATACGGTAAACGGCATAGCCGACGCGCATCTCGAGCTGAAGGCCGCACACCTTTGGGACGTTGGCGCCGGGAATCTCTATGATCTTGAGCTGCGCTTCAACAATGACAGAGTAGACAGCTACTTCGGCCTGCGCGACATAAAGCTGGAGGGATACAAGTTCATGCTCAACGGCAAGTCCGTCTTCCAGCGGCTCGTGCTCGACCAGGGCTACTATCCCGACGGCATATACACCGCTCCCGACGAGGACTCGCTTATAAGGGATATACGGATCTCGCTCGACGTCGGCTTCAACGGGGCAAGACTGCATCAAAAGATATTCGAGCCGCGCTTCCTCTACCACTGCGACAAAATGGGCTACCTCGTATGGGGAGAGTATCCGAACTGGGGTCTCGACTGGTCGAGGCCGGATTCCCTGTATTCGATACTGCCCGAGTGGATGGAGGAGCTGGAGAGGGATTACAACCATCCCTCGATAATCGGCTGGTGCCCGTTCAACGAGACCTGGAATATAGATTCAAGGCCTCAGGCGGACGAAGTCATCAACACGATATACAACGTTACCAAGGCTTTTGACCCCACCCGTCCTTGCATAGACACGAGCGGAAACTTCCACGTTGTAACCGACATCTTCGATATACACGATTACGACTCCGACCCCGATACGTTCAAAGAGCATTACGACGGTCTGATGAAGAACGGCGAGCTCTATGACAGATTTGACGTTGACGGCGGAGAATACAGAGGCCGCCAGACCTATAACGGCGAGCCGGTCATGATAAGCGAATACGGCGGCATCGGCTGGGACATCGGCAAGGAGGCAAGAGCCTGGGGCTACGGCGAGCAGCCAAAGAGCGTATATGAGTTTATCGATCGCTACCGCGGGCTTACGGACGCCATCCTCGACAATGACAGGATCCTCGGCTTCTGCTACACCCAGCTCTACGATATCGAGCAGGAGCAGAACGGACTCTACACCTATTCGAGAAAGCCGAAATTCGATCCGTCGATCTTCAAGGGCATAAATTCCAGAAAGGCTAAAATTGAGCTGAATTAAGGAGATTTCTGTATGATAAAACTACCCGGTTACCACTGCGACCCCCACAAGCTCCACATAGGCTGCGAGGAGCCGAGGGCGTACTTTATACCGTATAATGACGAAGCCAACGCGGAGCTTCCGCGCTCTGAATCCAAGTACTTTTACTCCCTTTGCGGAGAGTGGGATTTCAGATACTTCTCAAGCCCCGCAGATATAGAGGATGAGTTTTTTGCCGAGGGCTTTGAGCCAGGAGAAGGCTATGACAAGTTGCCCGTTCCGATGAACTGGCAGATGATGACGGACAGAAACTATGACAAGCCGGAGTACACAAACGTCAACTATCCCTATCCCGTTGATCCGCCGTACGTTCCGGATGAGAATCCCTGCGGCGTCTATCTGAAGGATTTCGAGGTAGACGAGAATATGATCGGGCGCGATTTCTTTCTCAATTTTGAAGGTGTTGATTCCTGCTTCTATCTCTGGATAAACGGAAAATTTGTCGGCTACAGCCAGGTCAGCCACATGACAAGCGAATTCAATATCACTCCCCACGTCCACACCGGCTCCAACAGGATAGCCGTGCTTGTGCTCAAATGGTGCGACGGAAGCTACCTTGAGGATCAGGATATGTGGAGGCTCAGCGGCATCTTCCGCGAGGTGTATATCCTCACAAGGTGCAGATACGCGAGGATCGAGGATTTCCGTATCAGAACGGAGCTTAAAAAGAGCTTCACCAAATGCATCCTCAACGTCGAGCTAAAGCTCCTCGGCGACAGGCAGGCGAGCTACAAGCTTGTCACCCCTCACGGCGAAATAGTTGATACCGGCGAGAGCGCAGGAGGAAAAATCAACGTAAAATTCGACAATCCCTTCCTCTGGAGCGACGAAAATCCCCTGTTGTACAGTCTCTATCTTGACGTGGGAGACGAAACAATCCTTGCGAAATTCGGCGTAAAGGATCTTCGCATCAAGCGTTCCGTCCTGTATCTCAACGGCCAGAAGATCAAGCTGCGCGGCGTCAACCGCCACGATTCCCATCCTCAGCTCGGCCACGCGACGCCCGCCGACCATATGCTCGAGGATCTATACATACTCAAACGCCACAACGTCAACGCCATAAGGACCTCGCATTATCCGAACAACCCGAGATTTGTCGAGATGTGCGACGAGCTCGGCTTTTACGTCATAGACGAGACTGACCTTGAGTGCCACGGTATGGGTGCGACAGCTTTCAAGGATAGGGATAATTTATTAAAATACTGGAACCGGGTTTCCGATGACAAGGACTGGGAGGAGGCCTACGTCGACAGAGCAAGAAGGCTCTATGAGCGCGACAAAAACAGGGCCTCGGTGATTTTCTGGTCGCTCGGAAACGAATCCGGCGTCGGCAGTAACCATAAGGCTATGTACAGCTTCTTCAAATCGCGCGACCCTGGTGCTATCGTCCACTATGAGGGCTCCAACCTGGAGCGCTGCGGCAAGCTCAGGCAGAAGCAGGACGGCTACACGGACGTTGAGAGCGAGATGTACCCCTCAACCGAGGAATGCAAGGATATACTTAAAGCTATCAAAAATAAAAACAGACCTCTGTTTTTATGCGAATATTCCCACGCCATGGGCAACAGCTGCGGAGACCTCAGGGAGTACTGGGAGCTTATCGAGGCAAACGATACCTTCTGCGGCGGATGCATCTGGGAGTTTACCGACCACTCCGTCGCTCTCAAGGGCGATGACGGCTCGGTTCACTACACCTACGGCGGAGACTTCGGCGATTACCCGAACGACGGCAAATTCTGCGTTGACGGCCTTGTATATCCCGACAGGACTCCCCATACGGGCTTTGAAGAGGTCAAGGTCATGTACCAGCCCTATGAGGTCACAACCGACAACAGAGGAAATATCACGGTCAAGAACAAGAGATACTTCGAGGGCCTCGACGATATCGGTGTAAAATGGAGCGTAAAGTCCGACGGAAAGCCGGTATTGAGCGGCGAGCTGTCGGGGCTGATGGTCATGCCGAGGGAGAAGCAGGATTTCAATCTATATGACTCCCGCGGCCTCGAGCTCAGCGGAGAGACTTACCTGACGCTCAGATTTTTCACCAACGCCGAAAAGCCCTGGTGCGCTCCGGGATATGAATGCGGACTCGCCCAGTTCAAGCTGCCCTCAAAGGCGGCAGAAAAGGCCGAGACGCCCGCAGGAAAGGTCACACTCGATGAAGGCGACCGCTATATCGATATATCCGCCGGCGACAACGAATACCGGATAGACAAATACTACGGCAAGCTTATAAAGATAGTCTCCGGTGGTAAGGAGCTTATCACAGAACCCGTGGTCCTCGGCCTTTTCAGAGCGCCGATCGACAACGATTCTCCCTATATCGAGGAATGGGAGAAGATGGGCCTTGACCGTCTTGTGCAGAAAACATATCAGACAAAGGTCGTATCCCGTTCGGACAACAGCGCCGCGATAGAGATATCCATGTCCATGGGCGCGCCGTCTGTCTTCCCGGCCTTCCGCGGAAAAATGACGTATACCTTCCGGCCGGACGGCAGCTTCCTTGTAAACGTAAGCGGCAAAAAGGCAGTCGAGCTTGAGGTGCTGCCGAAGATCGGTCTTATATTCACCATGCCCGAGGGCAGCGAGCGCTTCGATTACTTCGGCAAAGGCCCGAAGGAGAGCTACATAGACAAGAATCTGTCAACCTATATCGACAGATTCTCGAGTACAGTTACCGGGAATTTTGAGCACTACATCCATCCCCAGGAGAATTCGGCGCACTCCTTCGTAAAGTGGGCGAGTGTCACCGGCTCCGACGGCTTGGGGCTTATGTGTGAGCCGTATGATTTCGATCACCTTACGGTGAACGCACAGCACTTCACAGCCAATCAACTGCACAACACGAAGCATGATTACGAGCTGGAGCCTATACCTCAGACCGTATTCAGCGTTGATTACAGGCAAAACAGCTGCGCCTCCTCCTCCTGCGGTCCCAGAGGAGACGATAAATACAGGCTCATCGACGAGAGCTTTGATTTCACCGTGCTGATCAGAGCCGGAAAAATCGATTTGCCGCAATAAAAACTACTTGAAATTTTCAGAATAATGTGTTATACTTCTCAAAAATAAAGCGTTGATGAAGAGAGTAAGCCTTTCACAGCATCCAGAGAGGACGGGACAAGCTGGAAACCGTCTATGCGTCGAATCGCCGAAGTTCACTTTGGAGCAGCGCGGCTGAAGCTACGGTTGTAGGTTGCGACGGTTCGCCACCGTTAACGGGCGCGGAAGTGTTTGCTTCATGCAAAAACAAGGGTGGTACCGCGGAGTTCACAGCTTCGTCCCTTTCACGGGACGAAGCTTTTTATTTCCAACACATTACGAAAGGTTGATTAAAGATGAAACAGGAGCTCGAAAACATCAGAGCCGAAGCGTCCAAAAGGATAGCGGAAGCGCAGAACCGTCCGGAGCTTGAGGCGCTGAGAGTCAGGTATCTCGGCAAAAAGGGCGATATCACGGCTATACTCAAGCAGATGGGCAAGCTCAGCGCCGAGGAGAGACCCGCCATGGGTCAGCTCGCCAATGAGGTCAGGAGCAGTATTGAAACTCTTATAGCCGAATCAGGCAAAAAAATAAAGCAGCTTGAGACGCAGATGCGTCTTGAAAAAGAGACTATCGACGTCACCATTCCCGGCACGCCGCATCCGGTCGGCCACAAGCATCCCCTCTCTATCGTCCTCGACGAGGTCAAGGACATCTTCTTCGGCATGGGCTTCGACATTGCGAGCGGCCCCGAGGTCGAGTGGGATTACTACAATTTTGAAGCGCTCAACATCCCGAAGGATCATCCTGCGAGGGATACTCAGGACACCTTCTATATCACCGAAAATATGCTGCTGAGGACGCAGACGTCACCGGTGCAGATCAGGGTCATGGAGAATCAGGCTCCGCCCATAAGGATAATCGCCCCCGGCAGAGTCTACCGCTCGGACGCCGTGGACGCCACTCACTCCCCGATCTTCCACCAGATAGAGGGACTTGTCGTTGACAAGGGTATCACGATGGGCAACCTCAAGGGCTGCCTTGAAACCTTTGCAAAGGCCCTCTATGGCGAGGATACGCGCATCAGGCTCAGACCCCACCACTTCCCGTTCACCGAGCCGTCCTGCGAGATCGACGTATCCTGCTTCAACTGCGGCGGCAAGGGCTGTCCGATGTGCAAGGGCGAGGGCTGGATAGAGATTCTCGGCGGCGGCATGGTCCATCCCAAGGTGCTCAAAAACGGAGGAATAGATCCCGAGGTTTACAGCGGCTTCGCCTTTGGCCTCGGCCTTGAAAGGCTTGTAATGTTCAGATTCAATATCGACGATATGCGCCTGCTTTACGAAAACGACACAAGATTTCTTAATCAGTTCTAAGGAGGGTTAAACATGATTTTATCTAAAAGATGGTTGAAGGATTACGTCGATATCGACGTTACCGATAAGGAATTTGCAGATGAAATGACCCTCACCGGCTCCAAGGTCGAAAGCTACGGCATTGAGGGAGAGGAGCTAAGGAATATTGTCGTCGGCAGAGTCGAGGAGATCGACCGCCATCCGGACGCGGACTCTTTATGGGTTTGCCAGTTGAACGTCGGCGAAGAGAAGAATGTGCAGATAGTCACAAGTGCACAGAATCTGAAGGTCGGCGACTTCGTCCCCGTTGCGATGGACGGAGCGGTGGTTTCCGGCGGCCGTAAGATAGAAAAAGGAAAGCTTCGCGGAGTCGAAAGCTGCGGAATGATGTGCTCTTTGGGAGAGCTCGGCCTCACCCTGCACGACTTCCCCTATGCCGTTGAGAACGGCATTTTCGTTCTCGGCGACGACTGCAAAAGGGAGCTCGGCACGGACATCAGGGAAGCCATAGGCCTCAACGATACCGTGACTGAATTTGAGATCACCTCAAACAGGGCGGACTGCCTCTCCGTGATCGGACTTGCAAGGGAGGCTGCCGCAACCTTCGGCAAAAAGCTCTGCGTTAAGAAGCCCGAGGTCAAGCCCGGACACGGCGACGTAAACGATATACTCACCGTCAGAATAGACGAGCCGGAAAAATGCTACAGATACGTCGGCGCAGTGATTGAAAACGTCAGGGTAAAGCCCTCTCCCCTGTGGATGCGCGAGAGGCTCCGTGCAAGCGGCGTCAGACCGATCAACAACATCGTTGACATCACCAACTACGTTATGCTCGAATACGGTCAGCCTATGCACGCCTTTGACCTGAGATATCTCGACGGGAACAGCGTAATAGTCAGAAACGCCAAGTACGGCGAAAAAATAACCACCCTCGACGGCGAGGAGAGGACCCTCGATCCCTCTATGCTCGTCATCGCGGATAAGAACAAGCCCGTTGCCGTTGCCGGCGTTATGGGCGGCGAA
>JAFSXA010000232.1 GCA_017450135.1 Clostridia bacterium
ATTCTGCAAAATCAAACGATCCCTCAGTCTTTTGCTTCGCAAAATCCAGCTCCCTTTACGCAAGGGAGCCACTGTCGGCAATCATCACATATGTGATGGACAACAGCAATCAGTATATCCCACAAAAATCCGTGAAGAACCCATAATAAACAGCCGCAGGGCGCAGAGATACAAAATTCTCTGTGCCCTGCTTTTGTGTATCCTTCCATGCCCGGTGGATGAACCGCGCTATGAAAGGTTTTCAACGGCGACGTATATTCCCGATATACTGTACCACGTCGGGAAATTCACCCTGCCGTCCACCGGCAGATCGAAGATTCTTTGAAATGTTCTGACCGATTCTGCGGTTTTCGGCCCGTAGATCCCGTCAACGGCGAGCTTTTTGATCGAGGGATAATTGTTTGCTATGGCGTTGAGCTGGCGCTGGATTGTTCGGACCGAGCTTCCGCGCGACCCGTTGGAGAGAACGCCGGGGAAGGAGAGGGGTATACCGTCCACCTTTTCCGCCTGTTTGAGTATGATGTCGGAGCCGTAGTAGTTCCGCAGTATCTGTATCGCCGTCAGTCCGCTGTCGCCGAGCTCCTTTGATCCCCACTGGCTCAGCCAGTTCGGGCAGGTGACTGATCTGCCGTCGCAATACTGAGTAAAAAGAGGCTGTATTATATCTGGCTTGGAGATATATGTCGTGAACAGTTCGTCGACCACGTCGGATATCTCCTTGTAAATATTTCTGCCGTAGGTGAACGCCTGATCGTAGGAGGTCGAGTTGGTTATGGTGAAGCTGTAGCCCTTGTTTCTGTACCATTCCGTGTAAACTCTGTTCAGAGTGAACGAGATTATGGCAAGGATGTTTGCCTTGAGGGTCTCACGCGGCCAGGTTGAATAGATCTCACTGCTCGCCACGTTTTTTATGTAGTTCTTGAAGCTTACCGTGTAGTTTGCCGCGGATGAATTTGACGGCACGCCGTTGTGCACGACGATAATGCTCGGCACTATCGGCTTCGGCAGGACTGCAAGATCGTTGGCAAAGGGCAGCTTTTTTATTTCCGATTCGGGTATCTTCGAGGGATATTCGCCCCATATGGTGGGATAGGGAATCGTGACCGAGTCAAAAACGGGCTTCAGGTCAACGTTCTGTATCGCCGTGCACGACGGAAATAACTGCACATTTTCAATCTCCGCCGTCGTGTAATCCGGGAAGCTCACCGAGACGTTGTATTGATTGAAGGGCCTCGGCGAATCAGGCTCGAGCGAATAGTCGATCGGAGGCGTGGGCAAAGCTATCTCACCTATCTTTCCGTCGCCATCCGTGACCGCTTCCTCTATTACTCTCTGAGTGGCAGGGTCGATTACTCTGACCGTGGCGTTGGCAGCGGGTCTGCCCACGTCGTTGAGAAAGGTGTTGATCTGCAGCAGGCCGAAGCCGCCCGAGGTGTTTTCCACAGGCGCAGTGTTAGTACTCATAAAAATTCCTCCTTGGCACATAGTACCTTGTTTCACCTAAAGCTTGACAAGCATTGCGGCGCATGATTGCAGTCAGATGTCAGCTTTCAAATTAGTCAAGGTATTAGCTTATCTGAAAATTAATGTTGTTTTCGGTTATCGCGAGAAAAGAGCCGTACAGATTGAGCTTGCCGTAGCCCCATCTGACGTTCGGGTATTCCTGACCTGCCTCTCTGGTACAGCCGCTTATCAGAAGACTGCGTACAAGGTCGCCGTCCATGGCGGGCAGATTGTTGCGGACAACACCCCATTCCATCAGCAGAGCCGCCGCTCCGGAGGCCACTGCCGCCGCCGCGCTTGTGCCTGTCATGGAGCCGTAGCCTCCCGGCATGGCGCCCTTAACGCCCACTCCGGGCGCAACAAAATCAGGCGCGGGCCTCGGCAGTCTTGTCGGTCCCCATGAGGACGAGACGTACAGGCTGTTATCGTCAGAGTTGTATGCTCCGCAGGTTATGGCGCGCATCGCAGTGGCAGGATATACGATGGTGTATTCAGGCACGGGCTTCAGGAATTCCACGGATTCGCCGACCTGCCCGCGTATCGGGAGCCAAGCCCAGTACTCTCCGCTGACTATGGAATCACCGAAGAGCTTGATCTCCCATATGCCCTCCGTTGCGGAGCGGAAGCCGACGATGATATTGTTGTTTACGTCCTTGTAGAATTTAAGATAAATCGTCGTGTCCTCAAGCACAAGCTTCTCCGAGTATTCCAGCCCGGATTTCAGAGCGGCTCGCGGTATCACCTCGCCGGTCGGTGAGACAATGCCGAGGGAGAGCTTATCGAAGGCGGGGCCGAATATATAGACGGTGAAGGACTCTCCCTGTCTGCCGACATTTATGCTTATAGTCTCCACCGTATCATTTTCAGGTATTCTGCCCTGCGTATGGTGCCTGGCGTTTGCCTCGTTGCCTGCCGCAGTAACAAATGCTATTCCTGCTCTTTGGGACGCGAAGGAGATATAGTCCTCCAGCAGGGTATTGCCGTCGTGCGCCACGGAATTGGAGCCCATGCCGATGCATATCACCGCCGGCATATTCCTCGCATAAGCGGCGTCGAGGATGTACTTTACGCCGAGGATAAAATCCGTCGCCTCATACAGATCGGGTTCGTCGGCAGGCAGCAGGTACTGGTCTATGTAGTATTGCCGTGCGCGGCGGAGCTTTACGGCTATTATACCTGCCCCGGGAGCCGCTCCGGCATATTCTCCCTTTTCATTGCCTGCCGCCGCAGAGGCAAGGAAGGTGCCATGTCCGCTCTCGTCGGTTTCCGGGACTATCGAATACGGGCTGCCGGAGAGCAGAGCCTCGTTGATCTTATCCACGTTGTAGACGGCGCCGTAGTATATTCCGTCGGTTCTCTCGCCGGTTGCGGTTTGATCCCATATGCTCAGGATTTTTGTAGACCCATCCTCATAGCGAAAGGACGGCGCTGTGTAGTCTATCCCGGTGTCGATAAAGCCTATTATCACACCTCTGCCGGTGAGGTCGAGGAAGGGCTGTTCAAGCACGCGGGTTATACCGGCGGCGTCGTTCGCCTTGCTCCCGAGAGGGGACAGTATTTTAGGATAGAAGGTCACAAAATCACTGCCGAGATCGGTGAAGATCTTCTGAATATTCTTTTCGTTCGTGTAGCCCACAACATAGTTGTTCGCAAGCTCCGTACCGAGCATTATATACGGATTGTCGCTGATATACGCCCGAAAGCGGTCGGAATTTATCGCCTGAAAATCGACGGTGGTCGGAAGCTCGACAAAGTCGGAAAGCGGCAGGGCGTCCTCGTTCAAATTGTCAGAAATCATAGTTTTGTTCTCCCCAAAAGTATCTTTGCGCGTAATCCAGCGCGTTCTCAATGCACAGGGTACCGTAGCCGAATGAGCTGTCGGGATAGGAGGCTCTGTTGCGCCTCTGAGCGCCGAGTCTGAGAAAAGCCTTCACCCTTTCACCGTACATGAACGGGTCGTTGCCGCGGACTATTCCCCATTCCATCAGCAGAGCCGCCGCTCCGGTCACAAAGGGCGCGGCAAAGCTCGTGCCCGTGAACGTATCGTAGCCTCCGCCGACCCTCGGAGCCGTGACTCCAACGGCAGGCGCCGCCAGATCGGGATTTGGCAGAGCGTCGTTGAGATGCCCTCTGCCGGAGAATTCCGCTATACCGTTTATCCTGTCGTTGTACCCGGCCACCCTTATGACTTTTTCGGCAGTGGAGGGGATGGTCAGGGTCGCATATTCCGAGGGCGCGGAGAAGTATGTTCCGGCGGTCACCTCGCCGAGCGTCGGCAGCCACACGTCAAAGCGTCCGTCCGTGATCGCCGAGGGGATTATCCTCAGCTCCCAGAGACCCGCCGCTATGAAGCCGCCGAGCGCCTCTATATCGAAATATATCTCCTGACTGACGGTCGAATGGCTCGGCTGACCGTAGATGACGGCTATGCGCATATTGCTCAGGCGCAGGTTGATTATCGGCGCTTCAACGCTGACTTCGCCGGTGGACATACCGTTGGGCAGTCTCAGCTCTATCGAAAAGATGTCGGCAAAGTTTTTCCACAGGGATAGGTAAAAGCCCTCTATGCCGGGCGCGGTGAAGAACTCTATCACCTCGCTGCGTGAGGACGCGACCCTCCCGGAATAGTGATGCCCTGCCGCGCCCTCGTTGCCGGTGGGCACGGAGATCGAGCACTTCCATTCCTCGCTCATCGCCGACAGATAGCTTTCAAATACCGAATCGCCCCGGTGCGACCCGTTGTTCATCCCGTAGCTGATGTTTATCGCGACGGGTCTGCTGAGCTCCTCCGCCTTTGCGATGATATATTTTACGGCGCGCATGATGTCCGTTGTCAGAGTGAACGGGCGGTTTGACCGCGAGCCTGTTTTAACGGCGATTATCATGGAGCCCGAGGCTATGCCTGTATCCCCTCCGCCTGCGGCTATACCTGCGACCGCCGTTCCGTGGCCGGCAAAATCGTTCTGCGGCAGAACGGAGAGCGGATCATCGGCTCGAAGCGCCGCGTTTATCTGATCGGCGGTGATCTCCGCGCCGGACGTGAAGCCCTCCGGCGGATCGCCTTCGGCGGTCTGATCCCATATCGAGATTATCCTTGTGCCCGAATCGGCGTTGATGAATGCCGGATGCGTGTAATCTATGCCGGAATCGATTATGCCGACTATAACGCCGCCCCCGTTTAGACCGAAGCCGCCGGGAGCCTTGACCTCGACGGCGCAAACGGAGGTCAGCTCACTGGATATAAAAACGCTCTTCGGCAGTTCTATACCGATTATTTCTGGATAAGCTCTCAGCGCGGAAATTTTTTGCCGCTCAATGGTGATTATCGCGTAGCCGCGCAGTAAAAGCTCCGTCTGCGCCCCGAGCTCTGCGGCGATACGCAGGATGTCGCCGCTGTAATTCACTATGATCTCTATCTTTTCCGTCAAATCACCGCCTGAATGAATGGATCAATAATACCTGAGAACGGAGGAGAGGCTTATGGGCATATGGTTCCACATATCCTCCGAGAGGACGTAGCCTTCGACCCTGTCGCCGTGAACGCTCTTGATATAGTACCAGCCGCCCGAGCCGTTTTTGAGAAAGATGAAAACTATCACGTCGCGCAGATTGCGAAGAGTGTCGGTATCGCGCCGCAGAAGGCAGTCGTCCGGGACGGGACGGAAGCGCAGCTTGCGCTTTTGACATTCGGTTTCGGGAAAACGTTGAACCATGGCTATACTCCAATCCAATACCTTGTTTTACCTAAAACTTGACAAGCATTGCGGCGCCTGATTGCGCTGACCTGCGCCGTCAACCTTGTTCAGCACAATCATTATTGCAACCGGATGTCAACTCTTAGATGAAACAAGGTACTAAGGGTTTGATCGTACCTTATCAGATTATATGCCGCGGCGCCGGGAATAATTACTCTGCTCATTTTCAAATGCCGAAGATCAACGTACGGGATCAATAAAAATGTGAAAAAAGTGTTGACAAAGAAAGACGCTTGTGTTATAGTATTTAAGCATTGAGGCGCTGGTGTAGCTCAGTTGGTAGAGCAGCTGATTTGTAATCAGCAGGTCGGGGGTTCAAGTCCGTCCACCAGCTCCAAAATTAATATGGGAGAGTTCCCGAGTGGCCAAAGGGAACAGACTGTAAATCTGTCGTCAGTGACTTCGGTGGTTCGAATCCACCCTCTCCCACCAGATCTGTTGCAGTAGTTGATACAATCATCAATTACTGCAATCGTTCTTTTTATGGCTAAAAAGCCTTATATATCAATACTTCCAAAACGCAGAGGGTGCAGATTAAGTTCTACACCCTCTTTTGTTATATCTGTTATATTAAATTTGTGGCCGTATATCCTAAAATCTTCAAAGCTATCGTTTCCACTGGGTACGATAGGGTTTATAGAATAAAAAAATTATTTACTCTCTACCACTTTTTCTAATTCACCGAGGAATTTTTTGCTTACATCGGTCAGCATCTGATACTTTTTCCATACGAGATTTAGACTTGAGTGAATCTCGGGATACAGCGGAATGAATTTCAGGTTTTCATTGCTTACAAGCTTATCAAGTGTTATCGCATATCCGAACCCTTCTTCAACCATAATGCTTGCATTATAAATCAGATTTATTTTAGCGACAAAATTGATTAGCTCCATTTTATCTCCGAGCCACTCAGTGATTTCACTTCGTTTGAAGCTTTGTCTTGAAATAATTATATTTTTACCGATAAGATCATCGGCGGTTATTCTTTCATAATCTGCAAATTCGCTGCCCTTGCGTACAAGCAAGCCCCATGTGTCGGTCTCGGTTAAAGTGATACTGTTATAACTGATTTTGTCTATTTCTCCGAAAACAAGTCCGAAATCAACAAGTCCTTTGCTAAGCTGTTCATATACAGACTCACCGTCACCGCTGACGATTGTGAATTTCACAAGCGGATAATTTCTGTTCAGATTTTTAATTGCAATAGCAAGGTCTTTAAACAGATACGATTCAGCAGCACCAATAAAAACCTCGCCGGTAAGAGTTTTATCATCGCTTGTCATATCGGTCAAAGTTTTTTCGACAAGCTGACAAATTTCCTCTGCTCTTTTTCTGAAAATTATTCCCTCATCGGTCAGACGTATCTGCCTTGCTCCTCGCTCAAAAAGAGTAGACCCTAACTCATCTTCAAGATCCTTCAGCTGTCGGGAAAGTGTCGGTTGAGAAAGATGCAATGCTTCAGCTGCTTTTGATATGCTTCGCTCTCTTGCAACTGCAAGAAAATACTGCAATACTCTTATTTCCATAATCATCACCTGTAAACATTATATTATCACAAACCATGCCTGTCAAGCATATCAAGCTATGAAATATAAGTATTTGTAATTAATGAAGAAAAATGTTACACTGATTACGGTGATAATATGAACAATGAAGAGCTTCAGGCTGTCCTGAATCTTGTCGGGTACAATGCGAAAAAAACGGACAGTACCGGTGGCAAAATTATCTTTCTTGAAAACTACAGAAAAGAAACACTCGAAAAAATTCACAGACTTGAAAAGAGCATAGACTATATTGACTATGTTATTTTATCTTTAGTAAAATATGAACGGAGATGATTTTATGCGAAAGATTCTGTCACTTGTTACTGCTTTTGTCATACTTTTTATACATTTTAATTACGGAAACATTTCAAAAGTCAAAGGACTTGAAACAGAAACTCACATTATAATCACTGTCAACGAAACAAATTTTGACGCTGTTCTTTATGATACGGAAAGTGCGAAAACTTTTCTCTCAATGCTCCCGATGACAATTGAGATGAATGAGCTTAATTCAAATGAAAAGTATCATTATTTAGATAAGACTCTGCCGACTTCATCTGAGTCGGTCGGTCAGATACATACAGGCGATCTGATGTTGTACGGCAACAGCTGTGTTGTTCTTTTCTATAAAGATTTCAAAACTTCCTACAGCTACACAAAGCTCGGTTATATTACTGATACAACGGATTTGCAGAATACTCTCGGAACAGGAAACGTGACAGTAACATATTCAAAAGTCAGCAATGACGGGTTTGTTCTTAACGATGATTCATCGCTTACTATTTCTGATAAATATATCTACGGTGACTTGTTTCTGAAAGCCGATGAAACAGAAGTTTTATCGCAGTTTAAAAACAACAGCATTCATATAGAAAAAACAGGAAAGAAAATCGGTACAGGTTCAAAGCTTGTATTAATTGAAAATAATACTGTCACAAGTGAACTGACAGTAGTTATTTTCGGCGATGTAAACGGTGACGGAGAGTGTGATGCACAGGATGCAGTTATTGTTTCCTGTATTGTTTTCGGGCTGATAAGCCTGTCTGATTTAAACGAAGAATACCGCATTGCTGCCGATTGCAATCAGGATGGAAATATTGATAAATCCGATTCATCACTTCTTATTGAAACAGGATTGAAATTAAAAGAAATTTCGCAAACACCTACACAGACAGAAGAAAAATCTGATATTCTCGTTGTTTATTTTTCGGCAACAGGAACAACAGAAACCATCGCTAATTATGCTGCTGCCGCACTTAGTGCTGATATATATGAAATCGAAGCCGAAGTCCCGTACACGGCGGCAGACCTCGCTTACTACACAGGATGCCGTGCCGACAAGGAGCAGAGTGACCCGACTGCAAGACCTGCAATTTCAGGCAGTGTGGACAACATGTCGCAGTACAAAACAATTTTGCTCGGCTATCCTATCTGGCACGGACAGGCTCCGAAAATTATTTACACTTTCCTCGAAAGTTATGATTTGAGCGGAAAGACTATCATTCCTTTCTGCACATCACACAGCAGTGGGATAGGTTCAAGCGCAACAAACCTTCACTCATTGGCACCGAACTCACAGTGGAATTCAGGTCGCAGATTTGCAAACGGAACAAGTGAGGCTCAGATTGTTTCGTGGCTTCAGGCACTCACTCTTATAAGTACAGAAAAATTTAAACGGTGGTGAAAAAATGAACAAGCTCGGATTCGGATTTCTTCGATTGCCACAGAAAAAACACGGCTCCGTGGATTATGAAAAAGTCAATGAAATGGTTGATTTATATAAAGTGAATAAAAGCAATAAAAGTATTCGCTGCAAATGCACCTCTTTCGTAACAGGGTGCATTGTATCAGATATGATATAAAGATACAAAGCGAAAATCCTGTCGCGTATGCGGCAGGATTTTCGCTTTGTATTATTCGTTCTTAAGTTTTTTAAGTATTCATTATTCGTTTATGGTAAGCGCAAAACAAGGGTACGGTAAGTGGGGTGATGGTTCAGAAAAGGGAGGCGGGAAGCGTGAGCTGCTTTGCGGGATTCAGGATTTCGGCAAAAAAGTGTTCAATGCTTTTCGAGTTTGCCTTGGCGGGTTCTGCGAGGCTGTAAAAGACGGGCGGAGGCTTTTGCGCATATCCGTATACCCGCAGGCGATGTAGATGTGATCATATTCCTCGATGTTTTTCAGCAGCATACCGTCACCGCCTTACTTCGCACAGTATCGGATTTGCGCTGATCTTCGGTTCCGGTTTTCTGCCGTGTTGCA
>JAFSXA010000233.1 GCA_017450135.1 Clostridia bacterium
CGATCTCGTCTGACAGCTTGACTGCCTCTTCTTTAAAACTCTTTTCGTAGGTTGTCATTTTCTTTCACCTTTCCTTTGATGTTTTCATTATATCACATCTTTGGGTGTTTGACGACTCTACTTATATGATATCAGTCCATAGAAATGGAATCGGAGTCTGCAAACAAAGCATCTTCAAATGACTTCTCCGAAGTCCCGCCGGTCAACGGCGCCTCGGTGGACACTGTGCGTGAAAGATTTAATTCTGAAATGGGGCTTTTTACTTTTGTATATAACGGCAACGTCAATAAAGCCGAAGCCTGCGCCGAAAGAATAATTGAATACATTTGCAAAGCGGATGAGACGGATACCGAGCTTGTCCGTTTTAACGCCATTGCGTATTTATCCATAATCTGCCGCGTGGCCATGTCCGGAGGCATACTCTACTCCGATGCGTACAGGATCAACGACAGCTTCATCAGCTCCGTCTCGCAGATGGACAGCACCGAGGCTATTATTGACGCCTTCAAGGCATCTGTACACGAGCTTGTAACGAAGGTCTATGATGCCGCCAACAGCGCGGATTATTCCGTCCCTGTTCAGCAGACAATAAACCACATAGCGAACAATCTGACCGGCAAGATAACTCTCTCTCAGCTTTCGGAGCTTACCGGCCTGACGACCTCGTATCTGTCATCATTGTTCAAAAAGGAAACCGGTCTGTCGCTGTCATATTACATCACAAGGGAAAAGCTCCGCGGCGCCGCGCAGTATATAGCCTCGCATAAAATGACGTCAATAGAGGCGTCCAAGCATTTCGGCTTCTGCTCGCAAAGCTATTTCTGTAAATGCTTCAAGGAGTTTTATAATTTAACGCCCTCCGAATTCGCCATGGCGCCTACAAAGGTGCTCTTTACCTACAAGGGAAACAAAAATGCCTAAACGTATTTTATCCGCCCTCCTGTGCGCGTTGCTTTTGACGGTCTGCTGTTCGTGCTCCGGCTCTGAAAGTGATGTTATACTCGACAACAGCGAAAACAGCAGCTTCACAGATTTCTATACCGAGAACGGCAGGGTATATATTGAATGTGTGCTCAATTTGTATAACACGTCTGACGGTGAAAGAAACGTCCGCATAACGGCGATCGACAACGAGGACGTCAAGATCGGCCTGCTGAAAAGTCCGGAGCTGAAGGGCTTGACCGAGGACGGCGGCGACGTCTTCACCCTGAAAAGCGGAGAAAACAAGGTGACCGTTCTGTTCAGCGGCGAGTTTGCCGGTATATATCAGATAACGCGCAGAGAAATACCGCGCTTCATTTCAATCAAAGACGCTTAAATAATTCTTTCCAAAAAAACACCATGGTGCAGAGAAAAATCTGTACCATGGCTTTATTTTATGATTCAATTTGAGCTTCAAAACGAACGCACAATCAGGCCTTCAACGATTCAAGGTATTCGTCATAGGTGATCTCGTTATCGTAGAAGCTGCCCGCTGTCACGTCAATTATCCTGTTTGCTATGGTCTGGACAAACTGGTGGTCGTGTGAGGTGAACAGAACCGTCTCGGGGAACTTGATGATACCGTTGTTGAGAGCCGCTATCGACTCAAGGTCAAGATGGTTGGTCGGCTCGTCGAAAATGAGCACATTTGCGCCGGAGAGCATCATCTTGCACAGCATACAGCGCACCCTCTCGCCTCCGGAGAGCACCTTCGCCTTTTTGGAGGCCTCCTCACCGGAGAACATCATCCTGCCGAGCCAGCCGCGCACGTCAGTCTCAAAGACCAGGTTAGAGTATCTGCGGATCCAGTCTATCAGCGTATCCTCACAGCCGTCGAAAAACTCCGAATTATCGGAGGGAAAATAGGCTCTTGACGTCGTAACGCCCCACTTGTAGGTGCCCTCGTCCGGCTCGATCTCACCGGTGATTATCCTGAACAGCGTGGTCTTGGCAAGGCTGTCTGTGCCGACAAACGCCACCTTCTCACGCGGCTTTATGGTGAAGCTCACGTTGTCGAGAACCTTTCTGCCGCCGACCGTCTTGCTGATAGAATCGACCGTGAGCATATCGTTGCCCGCTTCGCGGTCCGGCTTGAAGGAAACGAACGGGAACCTCCTTGAGGAAACCGGCATATCCTCAAGCTTCAGATTTTCAAGCAGCTTTTTTCGGCTCGTCGCCTGCTTTGATTTTGAGGCGTTTGCGCTGAACCTTGAGATGAATTCCTGCAATTCCTTCATCTTTTGCTCGGTCTTTTTATTCTGCTCGCGGATCTGACGCTGGGCAAGCTGAGTATAATCGTACCAGAAATCATAGTTGCCGACGTACATCGTTATCTTGCCGTAATCGATGTCCACTATATGGGTGCAGACCTTGTTCAGGAAGTGCCTGTCATGGGAGACGACTATAACCGTGCTGTCGAGGTCGATAAGGAATTCCTCCAGCCAGCTGATGGCGTCAACGTCGAGATGGTTCGTAGGCTCGTCCATAAGCAGGATCTGCGGATTGCCGAACAGCGCCTGCGCAAGCAGGATCTTTACCTTGACGTCATTATCAAGCTCGCTCATCTGAGCGTAATGATACTCGTTGGTCACCCCGAGACCGTTGAGCAGGATCTCCGCGTCGCTCTCGGCGCTCCAGCCGCCGAGCTCGGCAAATTCTTCCTCAAGCTCGCTGACCCTTATGCCGTCCGCCTCGGAAAAATCCTCCTTCATGTATAGCTCCTCTTTTTCATCCATGACCTCGCAGAGCCGCGGATTGCCCAGCAGAACCGTCCTCATGACCGTGAATTCGTCAAACGCAAAGTGATCCTGTCTGAGCACCGAGATACGCTCGCCCGGCGTAGTTATGACCTCGCCCTTATTAGGCTCCAGCTCACCGGACAGGATCTTCAGAAAAGTGGATTTCCCCGCCCCGTTGGCGCCGATAAGGCCGTAACAGTTTCCGTTTGTAAATGTAAGATCCGCGCCCTTGAAAAGCTCGCGGCCTCCGTATTGCAGACTGACATTGACTGTACTTATCAAAGTATTCCCCTCCCGGAACAAAAAGATTTTCCCGCATAAAAGATAATCCGGGATCGGCTCCCGAATTATCTCTTAGTCAGGAATTTCAAAAAATTATAAACCAGGCTCTTGAAGCCGTAATAGTATCTTCTTATATATCTGATAACAGGCAGAAATCTGACGTAGAGCCTGTAGCTCCTGTCGTCGACGCTGTATTTCTTCCCGTTGCGCTCAAAGGAAGCGAGCACGCCGATGATCTGATCCTGCCTGATATTATACTCATTGTACCAATGGTTGTCGCCGCGCATAACGTAGGTATCGCCGTTGACGTATACAATACGGTGCAGAACGTACTGACCGTTGTCGCGCTGATAAAACGGGATATCCCCCGCCTTCAGATCGCCGTGCGGCTTAACCAGAGTTACGGTGTCCCTGCGGTTCCTGAGCATGGGCATCATGCTCGATCCAACCGATACAAAGGTAACGCTGCCGTCATTTTCAAGAGTTTCGCGGATCAGCGGCGCCATCTCATCAAGGCTGATTCTCTCACTCAATTAAACCTGCCCCTTTAAGCTTATAAATAAAAGCCGCAACCTCGGACGCGATAGACATTGGTTCAACGTCGCATTCCTTTGCGAGCGCGTCTATGATCTCTCCTGTCTCCGCGCCCTTTTCAAGCATATGCCATATAAAGGCGCCCGTGTCATTAACGGTTATGAGACCCGTAAAGTTAATGCCTCCGAGGCCGACAACTATGTACTTGTTTCCGACCTTTCTTAATCTGAAACCTTCTCTGAGCTTCATGTTATTTCCCTCCCATAGTATCAAGTAATTCTATTTTCCTGGCTTCGATCCTTATTTCTTTGTTGCATACGTTGAGCGCCGCCGGCTTGTGCGTGATGATTATGCAGGTCCGGTTGTCAAGCGTTCTCAGATTCTTGAGCAGTCTTTCCTCTGTATTCTCATCAAGGGCGGAGGTCGCCTCGTCGAGCAGAAGGATAGGCGCGTCATACAGTATCGCGCGGGCGATAGCTATACGCTGAACCTGACCCTCGGAAAGCCCGAAGCCCCTCTCGCCTACCACGGTCTCAAGGCCGTCCGGCAGCTCGTCAACAAATTCGTCCGAGCAGCTCAGCCTTACCGCACGGCGGATATCCTCCTCGCTGCGGTCTTCGCACATGAAGGTAATATTCTCTCTCAGTGTGCCCGACAGCAGCATATTCCCCTGAGGAACATAGGAGAAAAGATTTCTTGTTTCCTTATCGACTATCCTCTCAGAGTCCTCGCAGACTATCCTGATCTCTCCCTCTTCGGGATAAATAACTCCCAAAAGGAGCTTCAGCAGCGTGCTTTTGCCTATACCCGATATACCGGTTATCGCGGCAAAATCACCCTTTTTGATTGAGACGCAGGCGTCGTCAAACACCAGATCGCGGTTGTATTTAAAGGTGATATGATCAAACTCTATGCTCTCGAGCCTGCCGTAGTATTCATATACGTCGCCGATCTCGTTATGAAAATCGAGCTCGTCGCCGTAATCCTCTATCTCGATTATCCTTTCGGCTGAGGCGATTATACCGTAGAATCTCGGCAAAACGCCCACAAGGGAGGACAACGGGGCCTGTATCTGATTGACAAGCTGAAGAATGGCTGTCAGTTCGCCGATATCAATAATACCCTTGTATACCCTGTATCCGCCCCAGGCCATGGCGAAAAGATAGCCGAGACTGAACGCCATCTGCATACCGCTGTTTGCGAAAATGCTTATAGTGGCGCGCTTTATCCTGATCTTATAATTGTTGTTCTGCAGCTCGGAGGCCTTGCGCGCTATCTGCTCATATGCGTTGAACACTTTGATGACAAGCACACTCGATATGGACTCCTGGAAGAATGAACGAACCTTTCCGTCGGCGTCCTGCGCCTTTTTATGGATATCCTTCAAATAGTTGCGGAAGAATGTCGTCGTCCCTCCGATAATAAGCCCGCCGAATACGAAAATCACAGCAAAGATCGGATCTATGCTGACCATAATAACTACGGAGGCAATAAGCTTGGTAAGCAGCGACACAATATTCGGGATAAGACCGGTGACGCCGTCGCAGATTGTCTGTACGTCCGAGGTGAGCCTGTTCAGCAGGTCGCCGCTGTGCTTCATTGAAAGCTGTGAGTAATCCTTATGCAGAATACTGTTAAAGACGCGGTTCCTGATCTTGATCTCTATCTTGGCCCGGGCGCGCTCGTAAATGTTGTTATTTAGTATCTTAAGAACTACCTGAGTAACAACAAGGATGAGCAGAAGCACTGTGCCGTGGACAAGCAGGTCGTAATTCCGCGACGTGGCGCCGTTTACAATATCCTTTGTACCATATGCCGTCAGTATTCCGAAATATGCAAGCGCAGAGCTTAAAACCGCGTAAATAAATACGAAAAGCCAGCTTCCTTTGGCAACCCTGATGATCCACCTTACGGTAGAAAGATCGCTGTCGTATTTTTTATCGTGTGAGCTGCCCTTTCTCATTCTTAAGCCAACTTCCTTTTCAGCGCGAAGACATGGTTTTAAAAGAAAGCTCCGCCGCTTCTATATCCATATTGCATCTGAGCCTGTAAACCGGAATGTCCCTGACAAGCCCGTCTATAAAATCACACATCATAACCATGCGATCGGCGTTGGAAGGCCTCAAGGTCTGCGATATCAGCAGGCGCACCGCATCGTCGATATCCACGGGTTCGATGGAATTGTTCTCCTCCTGCTCAACAAAGCAGATCCCCTTCAGAGGGGCGGAGGTATTGACGCTGATATCGTGCTTGCCGCTGAATGGAGTTCCGTATACGCGGTACCCGTCTTCGGTTTTTCTGATGGCGGCCTTATCATCGTTGATAATATAGGCGCGTTCCCCGAGGAGCTTTAACCAAAGCGCGGTGTGAGTGGATTTGCCTGTTCCGCACGGAGCCGAAAACGAATACGCATTGCCGTCGGCAACCACAGTCGATGAATGGAGATACATACCGTTATATTCAAGGAGCTTCACGTTAAACGCCGTGCCGACCCATAGATATTCAAGCTCCGCACCGCTTACAACGCCGTTATAGTATTCAAGCTGGCGCTCGATGACCTCATCAGTCACCCCGATGTTGAACTCAGGCTTGCCAGAGCAGATGTATTTTTCACTGCGTTTTTTAAGCAGATCAAACCTCGGTTCATATCCTACCCTGAGACCGGCTATTTCATAAACAGGCATAATAAACTCCTTCCGATTTAAGCCTTATACATATTTATCGCAACCGATAAACATGAATAAAACTTAAATTCGGCAGACAACACATGATTGTCTGCCGATTAAGTCCGTTTCGGATTAGCCGATGATGAGATCGCTACCGATAGAATCTCCTGTCGGATTGCCGCCGGTACCTGTACCGCTACCGCTGCCGCTATCTCCGCCCGGATTGTCAGAATTACCGCCGGCAGAAACACCGTCAGCTGTGATTTCCTCGATGATGTCGAATTTCTCGATATCCATCTCAGGCTTATTGTAGGTCATCTCAATTCACCCCTTTAAATTATATTAATAATAAGAGCATGAAAAATTGAATCAGATATCTGCTGTTAACATTCAATTTTAACACACGCCTATATATCATGTGTATTATATCATCAAAACATATGGTTGTCAAGTATTGACCCGAAAAATGTATACTGCAACTAAATGCGGCAGAATTATTTCTTTTAATTGTACACTATATCCAAAAAGTCTGTGATTGCCTCATCACATATACTACCAAATGTCTTGCAGGCAAAAGCTGCCGGGCACTTTCATGCCCGGCAGAATTCAGTTGGTTGGATCGATCAGTTGCCGAGAAGATTGAGGAAGGTGAATTCCTTGCTTGTGCAGTAATCCGGAGCCTGACTGATGTTGGCCTTGCCTACGCCGGCGTTCTCGCACGTCTTTGCATCCGAGGTGCCGAGGTTACCGTCATTATTCAGGTCGCCTGCATAAGTGATGTATTCGGGTGAAAGCTCTGCGTCGAGCATGAATGCCGCATACGCTCTCATCAATACCGAATCCTCTGCGTTGATCATAGAGTCGCCGTTGATATCGCCGAAGATGATGAGCGTGTACTCGCTTGAAACCTGATCGGTTCCGTCGCCGGGATCGATTATGAGCTGGATCTTGGATCCGGTTCCGTTTCCGAGGCTCGTCGGCACAAGACCTACATAGCCTTCTGAAGCGATACCGTAATCATAGAAGTAGTCATAGAAGTAATCATCCCACATGGCGGCGTCCTCTTCATTGTAGAAGTCCTCATGGAAACCGTAGATGAAATTGTAATCATTATCAATGAACTGTTCCTCGGGATTTACAAGGTCGATGCAGGGAACCGTCTCAAGATTCGCGATAGCGTCGGTAAGCTCATTGTAAGCTGCGTCAACTATATCCTGATCGTCAAGATCATAATCGCGGTCTGTGTTGATCGCATCCTTATATGCCTCAAGCACGTTCTTAACACTCTCCTCAGAGAAGAAACGCGGATTTCTGAGCGTGGGAAGACGATTGATGGCTATATCAAGGTTTGTATAATCAGCAAGGCCGATGTATGACTTGAGTCCGTCGAGAGCATCGATAAGCTGACGTCTCGCCTCATTTATCTTGGACTGTCTGTAATCGCTGGTGATTCCCTGCGCAACGTACTGCGCATACTCGTTTTTAACTGTGTTCGCAAAGTCTATCGCGTGCTGATATGCGGCCCAGGATCTGTCGGTGTATTTCTGAGTGCCGTCGGGGTTACGGTTAGTAAGACCTGCGGCAGTTGCCTCTGTATAGATCTTGTTGAACTGATAATCACTTGTGGTTTCCTGATTCTCTATGAGGAGATTATGGTAATTTTCAAGCGCATAGTAAGCATAGGTGATTTCGGCACGAGACGGGAACGTGAATGTCTCGGGATCCTTCTTGGCGCTGTCATACTGCATTATGATGTCATTGGCATCTCTTACAGCCGCCCTGTACTCAAGATACAGATACGGGGCAAAGTCAACCATATGGAAGTATCTGTATCCTTCCTCATAATACTTGAGAGTCTCATTTTCCTCAAGTGA
The DNA here is from genome assembly GCA_017450135.1 of Clostridia bacterium. GTDB lineage: Bacteria > Bacillota > Clostridia > Oscillospirales > Acutalibacteraceae > CAG-488. The sequence continues at coordinate 8,077 of JAFSXA010000233.1, forward strand.
GTTTTCATTGTAGAGCTCCCTGAGCTGCGTGATGCTGTGGGTATTGCTGCCTGCAGACTCTCTGATGAACTTCATCTTCATGAAGTCAAAATCCTTGAGCTTCAGTACACCCATAAGCTCGGCTACAAGGTCAAGCGACTCGGCGCAGAGTGAATCCTCACCTGTGATGTTCGTGATGTAGTAGAGCAGACGGTTGGCTGTATTCTTGAGTCCGCAGCCGTTATTGGCGTCGGAGGAGCTGATAACGTTAACTATAAGCTGATCGAGCTTCGTGTAGGAATATGGAATGATGAGGTTGTTCTTCTGCGCATTGTTATCCGTCTTGCTGACGCTCTTCTCAGGCGCAAGCTTGAACACACCGTTGATAACACGGGCAAGCAGATTGACTATTACCTGTGAAAGAGGCTTCTGAAGATCGGAATCGGGTCTTCTGCCGAAGAGAGAGAGAATATTCTGAATATTGAAATCCAAAACGGAATCAAGAAGCTTATCCATTACAAGCTCCTGAACACCGGCCCATGAATCCTCAATGCCGTAGAGGATATTGGTAAACGGTATCCACTGATTTGCCGACATATAGATTTTATACCAGACGTTATTCTGATAAGTCTGTTTGTCGCTCGCGGTGGGATATACGTTGAAGAGTGTAGCGTATTTTCCGAGAAAATGATCGAAGCTGTAGTTGAGGAGCTCAACGAAGGTGGGCTCTTCGTCGGGTATTACAACACCGAGCTCGCCGACAAGATAGTATCTGATAATTACTGCGGCAATGTCAAGGCACTGATCGGAATTGGGATCGATCTCATGACTTGCTATCTTAGCCTCGAAGTCTATATCGGGCACAAGCTCTGCAGCCACATTTACGAGGGTATAGGTTGCAAGCTCCTTGATCGTGCTGCAATTCTTGGAGAATCTGACGCCGTCAACAAGATTGTCAAGAAGGTACTGTGCCGCAAATGCGAAGGTCGCTTCCTGATTCATGTTTTCAAGAGCGGCAGCCTGCTCGGAGGTCATGGGCTTAAGGTCGCTGACAAGCTCGCCGAGCATCGGGAGACCGATCTTGATATAGTTGGCAATATTATCAACAAGCTCCTGATCAAGCTTGAGATATTCGCCGTTCTGACCGTCATCCTGGAAGTAGACGTACTGTCTGATGCCGTCTCCGAGAATATAGTCAAGAGTAGCGTTGACCTTATCTATCGGCTTGGGCTGCGTGGGATTCTCAACGCCCTGCATCGTCAGGAACGCTGCGACCTTGGCGTCAAGGTCATCGTTATCCGCGGGAAGTCCGACAGTCTCGTTCTTAACAAAATACTCAATAGCTATATTGATGTAGCTGGTATCTGCCGAGGTGTCATCCGGCTTGATCTTGAGCGCGTCAAGGATCAGTCCGCCTGCGAGAGGCATAACGATGTCGTTCAAAAACGCGTTGAAGATATTGCTTATAAGATTATAAGTGGATACGGTAGTAATGTTGATATCCGCCGCAGTCAGGCTCGGGCAAAGCTGAAGCAGACCCATCTGGTTTTTCAGCGTGCCGTCCTTATTAGTGGGCAGGTTGAGGAAATCAGCTACGGCATTGGTTCCATCGGATTTCGCAAGCATATCGCAGATGAACTTGACGCATCTGTTGTTGATGAACTCCTGAATGGTGGAATCAAGAGTCGCCGTAGTCGAGTTGAAGCCCGTTCCTGCGTCGTCGATCAACGCCTTATAGGCAATCTCGTTGATATAGCCGTGAAGGTCGTTGAGCATCTCAACCTCTTCACGCGGATCCCAGAAGCTGGCGATGAGTCCGAGGTCAAAGGAGTTGTCCGCCCATTTGTACAGGTAATTATAGTTTACCTGAAGGAACTCGAGGAACTTCGCCATGAACTCAAAGTCGCTCATGCTCGCAGAACGTCTTCTGTTGTTGCCGTTCCTGGGTATGCTCCAATTCATATCTTCGATATCACCGAGATCAGCTATCTGGCCTATCTTATAGGTATAGCTGCTGAAGATATCGTCAACACTGTCAAAGGCGGAATCCAGCGAGTAGATATCGATATCGATATCCAGGATAGATTTATGCAGGTTAACACCCGCCAAAACCTCATCGTCTATGTAGTCGAGGAGAGCGGAAGCAGCCTGTTCATTGGTAAAATAAGGCTGGTTGACGCTGTCGTATCCTTCGGGATACTGGTAGCTCGTTTTGTATGCGCTTACGCCGACCGTCATCGTGCCGAGGATGAGCAGCATCGTAAGTAAAACGCAAAGCAATCGTTTTGATTGTTTCATCAGAAACACCTCCAAAAGTATTCGGCCTCAAGCATTCTGCGGAATATACAAAAAACGCATACGCCGCCATTGACACTTTTGCTTATAGTCATTTTATCAAATTTAATTTTATTTGTAAATAGTTTTTTGGCAAATAAATGAATAATTTTTAAATAATCAATGCCTTTTTCAGTAAAATCACCGAACTCTCGATATCGTCCTGCTGAATGGATGCAGATGATACAAAAACCCTAAGCTTGTTTTGTTCAACCTGTCTAATGTCCTTGACGACCAGCCCGCAGCGTCGGAGTTTTTCAATCGCACCGACGGCGTCAA
>JAFSXA010000234.1 GCA_017450135.1 Clostridia bacterium
CTTGTGTCTCCGGCGGAGCCTGCATTATCTTTTGTGACAGCTCGTTCACATCAGCGTCCACCATTCTTCCGGTCAATAAATAATCAGCGGTCACACCTAATGCATGGCTGATTTTAAACAGGTTCTCTGATAAAACGGATTTACTGCCACGCTCTGCTGTTGACAACATCTGAGGTGATACATCTGCGCGTGCCGCAAGCTCTTCTTGCGATAAACCTAATTGCTTCCGCTTTTTTATTATGCGTTTACCCATTTCACTGTTAAATTTGTTATCGTTCTGCACGGATCGACCACCTCCACTCTTTTTGTATTATACAGTCTGGAGTGGAATATTATAAGCGACCGAATTTGATATTATCAAAAATAGTGGAATAATCGCCAAAATGTGACAATTTATGCGCCTTTTTTGTGATATTCTGTGTTTGAAAACAGAAAGGAGTGTATTTCTATGACGTATAATAAGCTGATAAAATTGTTGGCGGCAGAGTATAATACCACGCCTGATAAGGTGGAAAAAGAAATGTGTGCCGCTATAAGAGCCGCAGGATATGATATGGAACCCGAAGCATTCATTGCGCTCACTGCCGCAAAGGTAAACAGTGAAATAAACGATATGTCATCGATCAGCGGAACAATGGCAGCGGTCAGTGTATCTCATAGAACACGACGTTGCCGGCGCCGAGGGTTTCCGAGAGCTTGAGTCTGCCGTTCTCGACTACGGCGGTTTCGGTTACGGGGGTCAGCCTTGCGCACTCCTCATAACCGTCGCGGAGCTTGCTGAAATATATCTCTCTCGCCCTGCTGTCGCTGAGGGTCACGGTACCGTCGATACAGGCGTCGTCGGGCGACCACGAGAAGCAGTCGTTGCCTATGCCGTAGGTCTTTCTGTCCTCGAGCCATTCGTCAAAGAAATTGCAGTCGTCGTTGACAAGGTATTTAATCACCGTGACCGTCTTGCCGTCGGGCAGGGGAGACTTGATATCAAAATTGACCTTCATATCCTTGTCGTATTCAAGGCTGTTTTTGAAGTTATATGCCATTAGCCTGAGGGTCTGAGAGTCCTCGTCCCACGATGCGAGGCAGTCGGATTCGATCTTGAACCCGGCGTTCATGTGCGTTTTTGTGACCTTTGCCTGTCTGCCGCCCGCAAACTTGTAAATATTGTTGGCAACGTGATAGCTTATCGTCGGATATCCGCTGAGGTTACCTCCGGTCAGGAAGGACCAGGAGGAGAAATAGTCCATTCCGCTGTCTATCGCCTGCTTGAACAGACGGGCGTCATATGCCGCCTGCCAGGTGTAGCCGGTTTTTCTTGCGTCGAGCGCGTCGTCGTCCTTTCCGCTATTGACGCCGGAGAGGATTCTGCCCTCGTCTATGCCGAAGATAATATTGTCGAGGCCGTACTTGTCGGCGGCTTTTTTCAGATGTCTCATGAGCTGAGGAAGGGTAAAGCCCTTGGTATATTTGCCCGGGCGTGAATCGTAGAAGGACGCCGAAACAAAGCAGATGCGAGCGCCCTTTTCACCCGTGGCATAGTTTTTGCCCGTGCCGCAGTGCTTGAGGAAATCGCGCTCGTCCCAAAGTCCCTCGGTAACGCCCATGCAGTGAGCGCCTACAAATACATCCTCGCCGATAACGTCGATCAGCGCCTGAACCGTGTAGTCGTAGAGCTTGCAGTAAGCCGTCAATGAGCTTTTGGGCGTTTCGTCCTTGGCGTAGAACCAGGCCGCGTTTTCATATTCGGTCATGCAGCCGAAGCGCCACGTTCTGACCTCGTCAAGTCCGAATTCGTCAACAAGCGCGAGCGCCATGGCCTTAATGTAATTATAATACACATTGTAGTCGTCGGGCGGATAGACGTTCATGTTGAAGCCGCCGAGGACCGCGTCGGTCGTGTACTTGATCGGAACGCCGCCGAGCTTGAGGTGCGGCTTGGCTCCGAGGCCGAGTATTCCGCGGCAGTTGTTTATCAGGCGGGTAAAATCGTAATCGGTCAGCGTTGACGTGTCACGGGGATCCTTGAACAGATCTCTCTCGTATGTGCCGCCCGTGCACTGCATCAGCTGAACGTATTTCACGAATTTGTAAACGTCGTACTTTTCGTTCCTCGTAGCGTTGTAAAACTGCGTCCCCATATCCCATACGTTTATATTGTCGACGATATTCGGGATAACGCCGCCCGTGGAGGTTGCGTCGATCCTGTAATTATATGTGCTCGTGCCCGAAAAAAGGGCTATGAACGAGCCGAAGAAAACAGAGATTGCCGTAAAGACTGTTGTGAAAAATTTCATGCAGGATTCCTCCATTAAGATGTTTTAAAGCTTTCGTGCTGTTCAGCTCACTTTCGACAGGTACTCTGCGTTGTATTTTGTGAGCGCGGCGTTCAGAAGCTCGCTCGCTTCGGGACAGTTGTCCAGACCGTGGCTTGAGCCGTTGAAGGTTATGAATTCATGTGTGACCCCGTATTCGGTCAGCTTTTTGTCAAGCTCCGCCGCCTTGGCGTACGGCAGCACCGTGTCCTTGGTCGCGTGGGCGATTACGGTAGGGACGGAAGAACCGCTCACGTATTTTATCGGGGAGCAGTAGTAGAGCTCATCCCGATACCTGTCGATATTATCAAAGGTTACTTTTCTGCCTATCATATTTGAGAATATATCGAGCCAGTTGCCCGGGGAGATCGTCGGAGAGTCAGGGTCGACGCTCTGAACGGTTCCGTCTATGAGGGCGCTGTCTGTCAAATCAACGGCAGGGGACAGGGCGTAGACGGCGACCGGCTTTATCGGAGCCTTGTCAGCCATCTTGTAAGCGTAGAGCAGGGCAAGGTGAGCGCCTGCCGATCCTCCGGAGAGTATGACGCCCTTGATATTCACGCCTCTTTCGGCGGCAGTCTCCTTGATTTTTGCAAGGGCGGACGATATATCCTGAAGCACTTCGTCCATGGTCGCGTGGTTCGGCTTCCCGCAGTAGCGATAGTTCAGCGCCGCGCTGACGCAGCCGAATTCGGCGTACTGATCCAGCGTCGGGGTCAGATCGTCCTTACTGCCGGAGGTCCAGCCGCCGCCGTGGATGTACATTATCATGTTCACGTCGCCCTGAAGCTTTTCCGGAATATCGAGGTCGAGTATCTGCCGCTTGTATCGGATGCCGTAGGGCATATCGCGGTATTTGATTATGCCGTTTTCGCTCTTGACGCTGAAGCCGCTGAAAATTGCGACTATCGCAAGCAGAAGGCTCATCAGCTTTTTTATCATATTATCGTTCCTTTCTCCACGGGAGTAAAACGGGTCTGCCTGATGAAAAGATCATGCTCAGGAATAACACTCGGTTATTTTGAGGCTTCCCGTTACGCAATACCTGCTCGCGGCCGCGGCGGGGATGAAGAAATAATCTCCCTTTGCTATGTCTCTTTCATATCCGTCGCCTTTGATTTTTCCGCAGCCCTCGGTGACGACGTAGACGCACGCCTGCTTGTCAAAGGTGTAACTGCCCGAATCAAGCGTAATGATATTGACCTTGAAGCTGTCCGTGATACTGTCATTCACGGCAGAGCGGCAGATGAGCCCGTCCTCCTCTTTGACGATGGCCGTCTCGAGCGGAGCCGGGAATTTTTTGCCGATGTCGAAGCAATCCAAGGCGTTTTCCGGTGAGATCCCGAGGTACATTTCTTTATCGGAGAGCTTGTAATCTCCGCACCATCTTTCCGGCTGGATGGTGAAATCCGTCGGCTCCTGAACCTCAAGCAGCATACAGCCTGCGCCGATGGCGTGGACGAATTTTGCCGGGATATAGAAAACATCGCCGGGTTTAACGTCGATGGGATTGAGCAGAGCCTCCATGGGGTACCCCTTTTGCTCCGAGCCGTCGATTGCCCTCTTGAAATCGTCGAGGGTCACGCCGTCCCTGAAGCCGAAAAAGACCTTTGCCCCCGGCCTTGCGGCGATTATTATCCAGCTCTCCTCCTTGCCGTGGGAGGAATCAAAATACTTTCTTGAAAAAGCCTTGTCGGGGTGCGCCTGTATCGGCAGGCGGACGGAGGAATCTATAAGTTTTGTCAGTATTCCGAGCTCGGCCTTATCTCCGAGCATTTCCGACTTGTACCGTTTAAGCGCCTCGTCAAAATAAATGTCCGTGCCCTCGATACGGGATATCCCCTCATTCGGGTCGGTGCTGTCCTTGTTCAGGGCGTGAACATAGGAGGCGACCCACTCCTCGGGGAAGTAGCCGTCGACCGCCTCGTCGCCGAAGAAATCAGCGAACAGCCTGCCGCCGGTATACACCCTCCTGACTCTGTTTCTTTCAAAAAATATCGGTTGGTTGTAAAACATCATATCACCTCAATATGTGATCCGGCGTCGTCGATATCTTTGAATGCTCCGCAGGCGGTTGAGCTGACCAGCGCCGCGCCGAACGCCGCTTCCTCGGCTATCCTTGTGACCTGCGGGACAACGCCGAAATATTTTTCAATAATGCCGAGTATCACCGGGTTTTTCCTGATGCCGTTCCCGGAGCAGTATACCGCCTTCGGTTTTTCGGACGGTGAGTACATTGAATACAGCTCGTCGATGATGCCCTCGTATATCGAATAGAGCATATCGCGGACTCTGAAATTATTCTCCGACAAGCCGGAGAATCCTCCCCTGACAGAGCTGTCGTTCCGCGTGCCGGCAAAGCGGCAGTCCGCCCTGACCGAGGTTCCGAATCCATCGAAATCCATGCTGTCAAACACGGAGTAATAGGAATCAATGTCCGCTCCGGCAAGAGTCGCGACCTCTCTGCAGAATTTTTCAAACAGCGCGATCGCCCTGCCTCCGCAGAGAGCACAGCCTGCTATCAGGAATCTCTCGGAATCAAACGGCCTGACCTCGGAGAGAGAATTGCATTCTGCGGTTTTAGACAGGTATGAGATCTGAGCGCCCGTACCGATGTTGATAAGGACGGAATCCTTTTCTGGAACAGACCCGATAAAGCTTGCCTGATTGTCGCCCACGCAGACGCTGACCGGTATGCCGGAGGCAGTACTGCCGATGAATCTGAACTTGTCCGTCACGTCGGGCAGCAGATCGCAGTCTACATTGAATTGGTTGATTTTTACGTTAAAACAGCCAATGCTTGCCGCGTTTGTTATGTGCATTAACGGTTTTTCAAGGGAGCACAGCCGTGCCCCGATATAGTCACCGATAGTGCA
>JAFSXA010000235.1 GCA_017450135.1 Clostridia bacterium
ACGGGTGATGAAGCGGTTCATCCTGTAGATAGGCTGCATATGCATGGGCTTCCATATGGGTCTGCCCTCGGCGTTTATCGAGGCTATCGCTTCGAGTATCTCCGTCGGGCAGGATCTTCCGTGCTCGGGGGTATAAAGAGCATCCTGCTCGCCGCGCACGGTTTTGCACATGGCGTCCGGGTCTATAATCATACAGGACAGCCAGAAATTCGGGACGCTGTTCTTCTCATCATAGGGATTCATCTGAACCGGAAGGCCTTTGAGCCCCTCTTTATATCTCTCATAAATGGCGCGCTTCTGCGCGATATGCTCGTCAAGGTACGGGAGCTGGCCGCGAACTACGCCGGCAATGACGTTGCTCATGCGGTAATTGTAGCCGATCTCCTCATGCTGGTACCACGGGGCGTTCTCCCTTGACTGGGTCGACCATTTGCGAACCTTCTCCGCATCCTCAAGCGAATCGGTCAGGAACATTCCTCCGCTTGAACCGGTTATTATCTTGTTGCCGTTGAAGCTGATGCAGTTCCACGCTCCGAAGGCGCCTGTCTCCACGCCCTTGTATGTTGCGCCCAGCGACTCCGCCGCGTCCTCGACGATAAGCGCGCCGTGCTTTTCGCAGACGGCCTTCAGCTCGTCTATCCTGCCGGGCGTGCCGTAGAGATGGGCAGTGACTACGATCTTGACCTCGGGATATAGCTCAAACGCCTTTTCAAGGGCTTCGGGGCACATATTCCATGTATCATACTCAGTATCTATAAACACGGCCTCTCCGTTTTCATAGGCGACGGGATTGATGGTCGCGTCGAACGTCATATCGCTGCAAAAGACCTTTTTGCCGTCTACCGCTCCCCTGCCCGTCACGGGCTTGCCGTAGAAATGCTCGCCAGCCAGCTTCATGGCAAGGTGGAGGCTCGCCGTGCCGCAGGAGAGCGCAACGGCGTATTTAACGCCTATGTACCCGGCTATCTCCTTTTCGACCTCGTTGATATTCCTGCCCACGGTGCTCATCCAGTTTGTTCTGTACGCCTCTGTGACGTATTCGATCTCCTTACCGTGCATGGTGGGACTGCTGAGCCAGACCTTTGACTCAAAAGGCTGAAAATCATGCTTACTTTTATCAAACATATTTCTTACCTCTTTTTCTGTGTGCTTGCTTTATTTTACACTTATTCTGATGAAATTTCAACACTCTTTTAAAAAACCGTCAGCCGTCCCCGACGGCAAAAAATGCCTGATACGGAAAAAAGAAAAAACAGTTGAAAACACATTAAGAACATTGTATAATTGTATCATAACAGCGAAGGAGGATAATTATGAAAAAAACGATCTCAATCATTTTGGCTGTGCTTTTAACGCTGAGCATCATACCGGCCTCGGTCCTTATGACCTCGGCGGCAACGAAATGCCCGAAGGGACACACCTACGTTCAGCACTACTGCGCGACGTGCAGGGAATTTGAAAAAGGCTTCACCGGTATGGCGAAGCGCGACGGCGTTTGGCAGTACGTCACAAACGGCAAGGCGGACAATTACTACACCGGTCTTGCGAAGAACCAGTACGGCTGGTGGTACCTGACAAACGGAAAGATCGACTACAAATACGTCGGCATGGCAAAAAACCAGTACGCCTGGTGGTACGTTAAAAACGGCACGATAGATTTCACCTACACCGGCATGGCGCAGAACCGGTACGGCTGGTGGTACATGAAGAACGGCAAGCTCTACACCAAGTACACCGGCATGGCTCCCGGCCCCGAGGATTGGATGTACGTCACCAACGGCAAGCTCGACACAAGCTACACCGGCATGGCGAAGAATCAGTACGGCTGGTGGTATATCTCCAAGGGCAGGTTAAACCGCAACTTCACCGGCATGGCTAAGAACCGGTACGGCTGGTGGTACCTTACCAAAGGCGGCATAGATTACAGCTATACCGGCATCGGCGAGAACGACTACGGCAACTGGTATATCAAGAACGGCAAGCTCGACACGAGCTACACCGGCAAATATCTTGATTCCCAGAACAACGTCTGGACGATCACCAAGGGCAAGGCGGTCAACAACGGCAAACTGTCGATAACCGTCAAGGACACCGACAAGGATCTCTATCTTGAGCTCAACGCGAGCCGCAACGTTTCGGTCAAGGTTTCTAACCCCGGCAGTTACGACACCGTAGTCGCCGTTTCCGACAACAAAAAGGTAGCGGAGTGCCAGTTCACAAGCGGATTGCTGTTCACGGCATATACGCTAAAAATAACTTTGACCGGCGCGGGAAAAACCACTGTCACAGTATATTTCAAGAATCATCCCGATATCAAGCAGGTCATCAAGGTATCCTCGATCGGCAACGCCTATCCCGAGGATTACAGCGCGATGGATCTCGTCAAGGAACAGAGGAACGGCAATAACAAGGGCAAGATCTCCTCTGCCTGCTCGGCGTTCTATATCGGCTCGGCTCTTGAGACGAACACCGCGAAGCTCAATATAAAGGCGAAGACTACGGAGATGAGCCTGCTCGCTATAATGGCGAACGATCTTGACGCAGACAGCACATATAATAACGACATAAAGGTCGCCGTTAACTCATACAACACGATAGCCTCCTCGGAGAGCGCGATAGACGAGGTGCTCACCTGGAAGGCCGGCGAGACCAACATGAAGCTGCTGACGATAATCGCGAAGGAGCTTGATATTGCCGGAAAATACACCTCACAGATCGACGCGGCGGACGATGATTACTATGCCCGCGTCGGCAGAGGCGACGACGGCGAAGGCCTCAATATTGCCGCCGATGAAGCGCGTATGAAGCTGCTGAAGATCGTAGCCCATCTGCTCGACGACGGAGACAAGCTCTCCGCTCAGATAGAGAAGACCGACGACGAATACTACAAGCTGACCGGTGACGCTCAGGTCTACGAGCGCTGCCTTGAAGCGAACACCGCCTCCCTGGAGCTTTGGAAGATCATCGCCGGCGAGGTTTCCGCCAAGGCCTCCGACGTTTCAAAGCTCGACGTCTACTATAACAAATTCATCAACCTCACCTCGTCCGAGGAAGACGCCGAAAAGCTCAACGCGCAGGCAAACTCCACCTCTCTGCGTTACATTGAGTACATTGCCGGAATAATCGACGACTAAACGCCATAATAAAACAACCGCTCCGCAAGGCTCATGCCCGGCGGAGCGTTTTTTTGATCTGTGCCCATAGGAACCTATGAAGATTCGACGCGTTCAGATTGCCAAGAGATTTTTTCGTCAGATGAAGCAAAAAGCGCAGTTAATACTTTGTGTATTGACGAGCATTTTTGCAAAATATGACGGAAAAAGATCACGCAAGATGAATGCACGAGAATTTTCAGAGGTGACCAAAATCAATAGTTTTCTTTTCTTACCTCGAAATAGCTCTGAGGATGATTACAGACGGGGCAGACGTCGGGAGCCTTCTTGCCGATGACAAGATGTCCGCAGTTGCGGCATTCCCACATTGTCTCGCCGCTCTTTTCAAATACGGCCTTCATCTCGATGTTGTTGAGCAGGGCGCGATAACGCTCCTCGTGAGCCTTCTCTATCATTGCAACGCCCCTGAACTGGGCGGCAAGCTCCGGGAAGCCCTCTTCCTCGGCGTCCTTGGCGAAGCCTTCGTACATATCCGTCCACTCAAAGTTTTCGCCCTCTGCGGCGGCCTTAAGGTTTTCCGCGGTGGTTCCGATGCCCTGAAGCGCCTTGAACCAGAGCTTAGCGTGCTCCTTTTCGTTTGCCGCTGTGCTCTCGAAGATCTCCGCTATCTGCTGATAGCCTTCCTTTTTGGCGACGCTTGCAAAATAGGTGTACTTATTGCGCGCCTGAGATTCTCCGGCAAAAGCTGCCATGAGGTTCTTTTCGGTTTTTGTTCCTTTGTAGTCCATGATTCATTTCTCCTGTCTTTATTTATTATGGAAACCTCTGAATATCAGACGCGTTCATCCTGCGCATATATTCTCAGAGGTGACCTTACGGCAGTCGCCGTTTTTAACTGTTAATGTGACCTCGTCACGGAAAAGCCGCTCCGTTGCGGGTATAATATAGCTGTAAATCAAGCTCAAAAAAGGAGAGATCAGAATGTCAGTTATCAGCTTATCGCAGTCAAATTTCACAGAGGAAGTCATGAATTCCGACAAGCCCGTCCTTATCGACTTCTGGGCGCCGTGGTGCGGCCCGTGCCGCATGGTGTCCCCGATAGTTGATGAGATAGCCTCGGAGCACAGCGACGTCAAGGTCTGCAAGATCAACGTTGACGACGAGCCCGAGCTTGCAAGGCAGTTCGGCATCATGAGCATCCCCACCCTCATCGTCATTAAGGACGGAGAGATCGCCGACAAGGCGGTAGGTATGCGCTCAAAGAAGGATATAACGGATTTAATCTACGGTTAATTCTCTTAGCTTATCCTTATCGATTATCCTTATTCCGCCCCGGAGCGGTTCGACTATGCCCTCTTTTGAAAAGTACTTGAGCATTCTCGACACCACCTCGCGGGCGGAACCTGTATATTTGGCTATCTGCTCATGGGTGATCTTCAGGCAGTCGCCGCCGGTCTTGTTTATCTCGTCAAGCAGAAAGATCGCAAGCCGCCTGTCAAAGCTCATAAACAGTATCTGCTGCATTACCCACAGCACGTCCGAAAAACGGCTGACCGCAGAGCTGAGCGCAAAATTCTCGACGTATACGTTTTCCGCGCTGATCCGAGCGAAGGTCCTTCCGTTGATAACAAGGCATTTGGTGTCCTCGTCCGCTTCGACAAGTATATCAAAATCTATCGCATCGAATACGCAGGAGGCGGAGAGCATACAGATATCTCCCGGGTACAGCCGGTAGAGCGTTACCTCCCTGCCGTCCTCCGACATTATGTACAC
>JAFSXA010000236.1 GCA_017450135.1 Clostridia bacterium
ATTGCGGATGAGATAAACGCATCCGACTGCGAAATACTCTCCGCGCAGGAGGACTTCAATTTCCACGGTATCCTCGCAAGCAGGCTGAATATGGAATACCGCACCCTGACGAGCGGCGGAGCCGGCATCGGCGACGGGCTCAACATCTTTTCAAAATATCCGATATATAACGTGGGCAGAGTAGCGTGGGAGACGGCGAGCGGCGTTTTCGACGGCGGAGCCGACGAGCTTACTCCAAAGGGGATACTCTACTGCACCGTCGAGCTTGCCGAAGGTGTCTACGTCGATTTGTACAATATCCACGCCGACGCCAATGAGGATCCCGATTCCCTCCAGGCCAAGGCTGACCAGTATGACCAGCTTGTCAGAGTTATTGCGGAGCACTCCGGCGATGACAGAGCCGTCATCATATCCGGAGATTTCAATTTCAACTTTGCGCTGTTCCGCGAGGCCTATCAAAACAACAGATATGCAGTCGATCTCTACACCAAGGTCATGGATGATTTTATCGATCAGGGCTATAAGGACGCGTGGCTCGAATACAATAATGACGGCAATTACGCATACAGCTACGCCGAGCTCAGAGAAAGATACGGCTGCGAGTATCCGAGAACGTGGGATACCCTCGACCACGTCTTTTACCGCGACGGCAAGGGCATTTCGTTTGAGATAGAGAACGCGTATTATGACACATTCGATTCCGATAGGATCACCTGGGACGGCCCGCTCTCCGACCATGCGGCGCTCAGGACGACTATATCATACGTCGCGTATCTCGACGAGGCGGCGCCTGCGGATAAGCTTGAGACAGAGCGCTTTGATCTCTCCGCGTACATAAATCACGTGATAAGCAGCGTCACAAGCGCGCTCAGCAAGATTTTTGCCCATTTTGACGAGCTGGTGGAGCTTGTCAGGAGCAAGGTGTGACCGGAGGCTGAAATGGACTGGACAGAGATCAGAATAAACGTCAGCTCCGATGATATAGATACTGCGTCCGACATCGCCCAGATGGTCGTTCCCTACGGGATCTATATAGAGGATTACAGCGATCTGGAGCAGGGCGCGAGAGAAATCGCGCATATCGACCTGATCGACGAGGAGCTGTTGAAAAAGGACAGGAAAAAAGCGTGCGTTCACGTCTACGTCTCGCCGGAGGAGAGTCCCTCCGAGGCGGTCGCGTTTCTGTCAGAGAGATACAACGCCGCCGGTATCGCCCATGAGATAGATACGAGCGTATGCCGCAATCAGGACTGGGAAAACAATTGGAAGGCGTATTTCAAGCCCATGAAGGCAGGAGAAAAACTGCTGATACGTCCCGTGTGGGAGGAGGATTACGATCCTCAGGGCAGGACGGTGCTCAATATCGAGCCGGGTCTCGCCTTCGGCAGCGGCGGTCATGATACCACAAGGCTCTGCCTTGAAACGCTGGAGAAGCATATCACGCCGGACACGGAGTTGCTCGATATCGGCTGCGGCAGCGGTATCCTCGGCATAGCCGGACTCCTGCTCGGCGCAAGGAGTGCGACCGGAGTGGACATCGACGCTCTTGCCGTAAAGACTGCAAAGGAAAACGGCAGAATGAACGGATTCGACGAGCCTCGGTTCTCGGTGCTTCAGGGGAACCTGACAGACAGGGTGAACGGCAAATACGATGTCGTGGTTGCGAACATCGTTGCGGATATCATCATTCAGTTTTGCAAAGACGTGGGCAAATTCCTGAAGGACGACGGAGTTTTTATCACCTCGGGAATTATCGACGTCAGAGAGAATGACGTGCTGGAGGCCTTTGATAAATACGGCTTCCGCGTAGTCGGCAGACACGAGAGCGCAGGCTGGCTGTGTTTTGAGCTGAAAAAATCAGGCGGCAAATGATCGTACCGCCTTATAAGGATAAACAAAAATCAGGATGCAGAAATCGGAACTTCTGCATCCTGATAGCTTTTTTACAGTGAGTAGTTCTGATCGATCGTCGCCGTGAATACTCCGGCTGAGGCGAGGAGGCTTGCGTCCGCGTCCTCGACCGTTCCGCTGTGGTCGCAGTCCGCCGCGCTCACCGCCGCCGCGCCGCCGGGCACTGTCATGCCTTGAACGATACAGTTTACAAGCACGCTGTCACAGCCGTCGATTTTTCCGTCGCCGTTTATGTCGCCGAATTTAACTGCGGTGTAGCTCGTCAATACTCCGCCCGAGAGAACTCCCGTGACGGAGCCGGTCGCGCCGTCGATGCCCTCCAGCAGATACTTTGAGCCGGTGAGGGCTTCAAGATCGCGGCATGACTTCATACCTCCGTCCGCAGTTGAGAGCACGACCTTGCCGTCGGCCATGATATCGTAATTGCCGGGTTCTGCCAGACCGTTCATCTCCGTCAGGGCAAAGTTGCCGCCCTTGAGCATATCATTGTTGTTATAGTAGTAGTAATCTCCGGATGCGTCGACCGTAAGTCCGGAACGGGCAGAGTTTTGCAGGATAAAGCTGTCGTCGGTGGTTATGTATGTCGCCGCAAACTGTATCGCGTAATCATCCGCATCCTTCGCCGGATTGTAGATAATAACAGCATAATCATACATACCCTTTTCCCTTGCGGTATTGTACGCCGCTATACTGAATATCACGAATTTATATTTGAGGGTGAAGACGTTACTGATATCAGCCATGTTTTCGGCGTCAAAAACAGCGTCGTCGCGAAGCTTGAGCTTCAGACCGTTGACTATAACGGAGCTCCTGACGTTTTCAGGCGAGAGACTGCCGCTGCTTGCGAGCGAATCGACGTACGCCTTGTTCCACATACATTTTATCGAGAGCAGATTTGACTCGGTATCATACGTTATGGAATTGCGGTCAATATAGAACATCTCATTGCCGCTGATGGTGATGTTTTCGGGGTTTATCACGACAAAGTTCGGATCGACCTGTATCTCCGCCATGAAATAGGAGGAGGAGTCGATCTTGCTCGCAACACTCAGAAAGGCTGACCAGACATTTCCGCCGAGCAGCTCGGAAAAGCTTTCCCACATCGGAACAAGATCCTCGGGCACCGTGGCATTGCTGACCTCGAGAGCGAAGGTGTAATCAACAGTGGTGTCGGTTTCTCCGCTGTCCTTGAAGTATGTGTCGGTTTCGTCGCGCGATATAAGCGTGGCTCCGCCAACGTCTCTGATCCATGCAAGACCCTTTGTGCCGCCCGTTGCCAGGTCGTAGTCAAAGAAGTCCTCGCCCTCCTTATAATATTCAATATCAATCGTTCTTATGTCGTCCTCGCTTTCAGCGTAAGCAGATATAGCATAGAGCCTTTCGTTCCTGATACCAATATTCTCCTGCGGTGCGGTGAAGTACAGGCCGTCAAACGTACCGTAGAGATCCCATTTATCCTCAGTGACCTTGAAATCGAACTCGTATTCGTGGATGGCGATAAAGTCTTCATTGTTCATCGCTACAGGCTCAAGCATATACGTCGCCTCAAAGGGAAGCTTTACGGTTGAGCCGTAGGTCATGGTGATCTGAGTTTTTGTGAAGGACATATCGTCGGGAATTACTATTTCAATCTGTCTTGAGCCGACGATGCTGCCGTTATAGCTCAGATTTATTGTAAAGGCTCCGCTTGCACCGTCAGCCGCCGTGACGACTCCGTCCTGTGTTATGCTCGCCTTGGAGGGATCGCTGACCGACCAGGCAAGTCCCGAGGAGGGAAGATCGGTGGGCGCGCCGGAGTGGTCAAGTCCCTTTGCCATGACCTCGATCGAGGTTCCGGGTGTCATGTAATCGTAGCCTGTTTCAAGCCAGGCGTGGTCGAATACGCCGTCGGAAACGGCGGTCGAGATCATCATCAGCGAGGACGCGATCTTTCTCGATTTGCCGTCGGAGGGCTTGTTCTGGATGCGTCCGGTCTCCTCGCCTGGATATCTTGCGTAATAACCGGTCGAGCCGCCGCCGTCGAGCTCTATTGCGCGCACGCAGCCCATTGACTTCAGGATCATAGCCTCGGTGTAATAATCCATTCCGCAATGCTCGCTGGGATTTCTGCCGTCAAACGCGATGGTGATGACCTTGTTGTCAGCCGTGATGCCTACGCATGAGCGCGGCTCGATCCAATCGCTCTCCTCAACGTTGACTTCTCCGTTGTAGACAAGCATGGTTCCGCCTGCAACGGCGTTATACAGATTTCCGCTGTATGTGCTTGCGTATTCAGAATAGTAATCAATGACCGGGGTGCCGTCGTAGGTAACGCCGAAAAAGCCCTTGGCTCTGCCGGGATAGACATTCCATGAGACGCCGGTGTCTGCGCCGTTCACACCGTTCATTATGAGCAGGCCGTTGTTGTAGCCCTTGGTCATATCAAAGAACGAGCCGTTTATGGCTGAGACGACAGTGTATGGCTCGGGATTGTCCGCCTCAGCCGCCGCGACCTGATTTTCCAGCTCCTGGATACCGATATGCTGGAGCTGGTGGCCCGGGTAGTTTGCCTCCATATGAACAGTGCTGACGTTCATGTCTGCAGTTGCAACGTAAAATTCCTGACGTCTGCCGAGCTGGTCGTAGACAACGACGTTATTCTGAGTTATTCCGGGGGCAAGCTGCATTTCTCTGTCAACGACAGTAGTGAAGCTTGCAGGCAGAGTTACTGCAAACGCGGAAAGCGGCATTGCTCCGATAACCAGCAGTATGCTCAGGATTATAGGCAGAGCTTTTTTGATCTTTTTCATGATTTGCCTCCTTATTATTGGGATCTCCAAACAGAGTTGAAATTATGTAAAGATACCTCCGGATTCGGCATAGTCTGAATCCTCGATATCGGTTTTTCCGTCTGAATTCGCATCCCCGGCGGCGGCTATGGCAGGCGTAGAGTCGATTGCCATACCCGCTGTTACGCATCTGAGTATCACGGCGTCCTGCGCGTCGATAAGGCCGTCGCAGTTCACGTCGCCCGGGATGAAGACAGTATAATGCGTCAGTGCTCCGCCGGTCAGAGCCGAGGCTGACATTCCCGTGGCGGCTTTTGAGCCTGACGGCAGGTAATGCGCGCCCGGAATATCGTTAAAGGCAGAGTAGGAGATCAGGCCTCCCTCTGATGAGGACAAAACAACCCTGCCATCCTCCATTATATCATAATATCCTGTTTCTGCAAGTGAGTTTGTGTTTGAGAGGTAGTGTCTGCCGCCTTTGACCGGCTCATTCGCATCATCGTAATAGTAGTAGTATCCGTCGGCGCCGACAGTCAGTCCGCTTGCGGCAGCGTTTTTAAGGGTGAAGCTGTCTGTAAACTCCGAGTAGGTAGACGCGAATTTTACTGCGCGGTCCTCCGATCCGGTCGCGGGGTTGTAGAGCATCAGAGTCAGCTCGCTCAATCCCTCACGGTTAGCTACCTGGTAAGCCGAGTTGCTGAATATGATGAAGCAGTAATAAAGCGAAGCGCAGGTGACGTAATCGATATTGTTCTCTTCGTCAAAAACGGCGCCGTTCTTCAACTTCAGCCGAAGCCCCTGAACTATGGCCGTGTTGCGTACCGTCTCTTCTGAAATTCCTCCTGCCGAGCTGCTGAGCGAATCGACGTAAGGCTTGTTCCACATGAATTTTATTGTCAGCCTGTTCGATTCCACGTCGTATTCGACGCAGTCATCGCCGATGTAAAACATTTCGTTGCCTTTGAGATTTATATTCTCAAGATCGGTCACAACGAATCTGTCGTCAATATTGAACGTCGCCATGATATAGGTCGACTGGTCGATTTTATTGGCTATGCTCAGAAATGCGCTCCACGCGGTATCTCCGAGGGCGCCGGAGAAGCTTTCCCACAGCGGAGCGAGATAATCGGGCACCTGCACTTTGCTGACGTCTAAGGCGTAGGTGTAGTCGACGGTGACGTCGGAGCTTGCGGAGTCGCGCAGATATGTGTCGCCCTCGTCACGCGACACAAGGGCCGCGCCGTTGACGTCTCTGTTCCAGGCGATACAGTCGTTACTGCAGTCGGCGTTGGAATAATCAAAGTAGTCCTCGCCCTCCTTATAGAATTCCACCTCGATGGATCTTATCTCGTCCTCGCTTTCGGCGTAGGCGGAAACGGCGTACAGCTTTTCATTGCGTATGCCTATGCTCTCGTCGGGAGCGGTGAATAGCTTGCCGTCAAAGGTGCCGTAAAGATCCCACTTTTCTTCTGTCACCTTGAAGTCGTACTCATATTCGTTTATAGCGAAAAAGTCGTTGCTGTTTATTGCGACGGGCACCAGCTTATAGGTGGCTTCAAACGGTATCTCCGTCGTTGAGCCGTAGGCGACCGTTATCTGCTGCTGAGTAAAATCAAAATTATCCGGTATAACTACCTCGAGCTCCTTTGAGCCGACTATGCTGCCGTTGTACATTAGCTCAACGTTGAAGGCTCCCGACGCGGAGTATTTTGCGGTCACCGTCCCGTCCTGAGTTATTGAGGCGAGGCTGCTGTCGCTGACCGACCAGGTGAGTCCCGAAGATGGCAGGGCGGCGGGAGCGCCGGAACTGTCGGAGCCGGCGGCCGTGATTTTCAGAGATGTGCCGGGTGTCAAAAAATTATAATCGCTGTCAAGTCTTGCACTGTCAAAAGAGCCGTCAGCCTCAGCCGTGGAAACCATCATGATTGAGGCCGAGATCTTTCTTGATTTGCCGTCCGAGGGCTTGTTGCGCATTCTGCCGGTTTCCTCGCCGGGATAGCGTGAGTAAAAGCCGGTGGAGCCGCCGGTGTCGAGCCCGAGCACGTCCACACAGCCGAGAGATTTCATCATCATGGCTCCCGTGTATGCGTCGACGCCGTATCTTTTCGCAGGATCTCTGCCGTCCACCGCTACCATTTTGACCTTGTGATCCTGTGTGATGCCGATGAAGGTGCGAGGCATTATTCTGCCCGGACTGTTTTCATACATAGGCTCGCCGTCGCGCAGCACAACTCCGAAGCCGCTGACGGCCTGATAAATATTCCCCCTGTAACGCGCATAGTCATTTGCATCTCCAATGACCGGAGTGCCGTCATTGAGGATGGCGAAAAAGCCGTGGTAGCTCGGAGTGGGATCGCAGATCCTGTATTGGGAGGCGTCCACGCCGTTCATCACGAGGACTCCGTATACCTGTCCGTTTGACATATCAAAGAATGATGCGTTTGTTGCGGCAATGACAGAATAAGGATCGCTGTGATCCGCTTCAGCCGCAGCGCACTGCTTTTCAAGCTCCTGCACGCCTCTCTCTGAGCATTGATGATCCTTATAATTTGTCTCTATCCTGACGGTGTCTACGCTGAGATCGGCGGTAGCCACATAGTATTCCTGCCTGTGGCCGTCAGAATCGTAAGCGGCAACGGTATCCTGAGTGATACCCGGAGCAAGCTGCATATGCCGCTC
>JAFSXA010000237.1 GCA_017450135.1 Clostridia bacterium
CTCGTATTGGAGCGTAAAGCCGATTATATCAAAATCCTTTACGCTGTCTCCGCTCTCAAGCGCCCAGAGAGGTATCTTCTTTTCGCGCATTATTGCCTCCATGTCGACGGCAGGGGCAAATACGCGTTCGCACCAGGCGTCTTTGCGGTCGTTTACTGCCGAATAGAGTATCTTCATACCCAAATGTGACATACCTATCTCATAGGTGTCGGGGAAGCAGAACGCATAGCGTACATCTACACCGCCGCCGTCCTTTACAACGCTGTTCAGCTCGCCGCCGACGTACCTGCCGGGCTTTTGAACGTCGAGCAATATTTTACTGATATCCTGTGAAAGCATATACTTTCTCCGTTCTGATTTTTATGCCTAATATGATACTATATAATATAGTTTTTTTCAAGAGATGAGAGTTATTTGGCAAAGCACATTTTTATTGATTATTGTTTCTGCCTGTGATATGATAATAAAGAGCTTTAACTAAAGGGGATGACAATATGGCGAAAGAACGGATCCATTGGGTGGACGTGGCGAAGGGTATCGCCATTCTTTGCGTCTTTTTCGGGCATGCGGTCGGAGTTCCCGAGGCGCTCAAGCAGTTCATCTATACGTTTCATATGCCTCTGTTCTTTTTCCTTTCCGGCTATTGCTTTTCAACAAGAAGAAAAGCCGGAGACTTCATTGTAAACAAGCTGAAAACGACGGTGCTCCCCATCTTCACCCTCGGTCTTACCGGCTCAGTCATCATTTCACTGCTTCTGAAGATCGTGGAAGGCCAGCCCGTTGACTGGAAATGGGTGTTCCTCTCTCCTGTCGTACAGTACGGCTCACATAATCTGCTGTGGTTCCTCGCCGCGCTGTTTGTGGCTTCCATCATGTTTTACGGACTTGCAAAGCTTTTCAAGGATAAAAAGCTCCTGCTCTTCGCAGTAACGCTCCTGCTCGGCCTTGGCGCGTATTATTACATACATATCGTTAAATTCATGCTGCCGTGGTATGTCGACACCGCGATAGTGGCTTTACCGTTCATGGCTGCAGGCTATTACCTGAAGGACGTAAAAGAACCCGGTAAAAAAGTGAGCATACCTGTTGCAGCTGTATCGTTTCTAATATGCTCCGTTTCCGGCATGACCAACTTTAATATTTTCGGCGGAGCCGATATGCACGGCAATGCATACGGAAATATTTATCTGTTCTACCTCGGCGCGTTTGCAGGATGCGTTATGGTATACTGCGTATCGATTATTATCAATAAGAACAGGGCTCTCGAGTATTTCGGAAGGAATTCGCTGATATTCTATGCCATGGAGCCGATCCAGTATTTTGTAAACTTTATTCTCAAGATCACCGGAGCAGGGTATAATGAATTCGGCTTCTTCGCTCATCTGCTGTTCACCGTCATCGCCGTAGCTCTCGTTACCGCGCTGAACTCGGTCATGGCTTATTTCATTAATAAATTTTTCCCGTTCCTGATAGGAAAATCAAAAGAAACGGCGGAAACCCGAAAAACATAAAACCTAAAACTTAAAAATTTTTCCGAAAAGGACTTGAATTTGCAAAAGGTTTATGATATGATAATTCAGCATTTGTGACCACCCGGGGGTTATTATGCTCTCAGGGCGGGGTTTAATGCCCAACATTAAAGCGGACGGTCCTCTGTCAGTTATCTGTTAAGAACGCCTGAAATTCTATGGGAGGTGTCTGTAATGGACGCGCTTAAGTTAATCGCTCAGGACAGCCTCAAGTCCGAGGTTTCCGAAGCAATCAAGGTCGGCAATACCGTTAAGGTATGGGTCAAGATCCGTGAAGGTGAGAGAGAGAGACTCCAGGCCTTCGAGGGTATCGTTATCGCCCGCAAGGGCAGCGGTGTTTCCGAGACGTTTACTGTCCGCCGCGTATCCTACGGCGTCGGTGTTGAGAGGGTCTTCCCCATTCATTCACCAAATGTTGACAAGGTCGAGCTTGTCAGAACCGGTAAGGTTCGCAGGAGTAAGCTCTATTATCTGCGCGACAGAGTCGGCAAGGCCGCCAAGGTTAAGCAGAGCATCGGTTGATTCAGAGCGACATGGTACGCTGAGCCGTACCGTTGGAGGGTATGGAGGGCGTTTATCGCTTTTGCCGTACCCTTGTTCTTTTATTCAAACTCCGGTAATTCCGATTACCCGTTTCGGAGGTAACACTATGCTTTTAAGCAAGCGCCGCACCCAGGAAAAATGGATAGAGTATCTTCAGGACGGAATGACTCCCGAGGAGGCTGAAAAAAAGCGCCGGAAGTGGTCGAGGATATATGATCTGTTCGGCTCTGTTGTGACTGCGATCGTGATCATATTTATTCTGTTCACCTTTGTCTGCCGCCCCGTCAGCGTTGTCGGAACGTCCATGCTCGACACTCTCAACAACGGCGACTGGCTGATAACCACGTCGATGCGCGATTACAAGTACGGTGATATAGTCATCATCACCCAGCCGAACGCCTTCAATGAGCCGCTTATAAAAAGGATAATCGCAACCGAGGGGCAGACGGTGGATATAAATTTTATATCGGGCCAGGTCTTTGTCAACGGCGAGGAGCTCAACGAGCCGTATATCAAGGAGCTTACGCACCGTTCTTTCGATAAGACTTTTCCGCTTACGGTGCCCAAGGGCTGCGTCTTCGTCATGGGTGACAACAGGAACGGCTCGACCGACAGCCGTTCGAGCGACGTGGGCTTTATCGACACGAGATACATTCTCGGCAAGGCCCGCTTCAGGTTGATCCCCTTCGGTCAGTTCGGTATATACGATAATTTTGAATAAGGTGAAGCTATGGACGAGAATGATAAGATCCTCGAAAATCAGCCGGCGGAGGAGATCTCATCCGCCGATAATAATGAAGGCTCTGCCGGTAAGGGCATAACCTTTATCTACGATACGGTTTCCATTTTTGCCACGGCGATAGTCATAATCGCGTTTATTTTCACATTCATCGCCCGTTTCGTCGGCGTTTCGGGCGCTTCGATGAACCCCACTCTGAACGATGAGGACTGGCTCCTGGTTTCCGCGATCAATACGAATATCAAACAGGGCGATATCGTTATCAGCACTCAGCCCAACGCCTTCAACGAGCCTATCGTCAAGCGCGTAATAGCCAAGGGCGGTCAGACGGTCGATATCGATTTCACCAAGGGCGTCGTCTATGTGGACGGGGAAGCTCTCCAAGAGGAATATACCGCCGCGCCCACCTATACGTCGGAGGGAGTCACATTTCCTCTTGTTGTGCCCGAGGGCAAGCTTTTCCTCATGGGTGATAACAGAAACGACTCGACCGACAGCCGTTCGCCGGCGATCGGCTGCGTTGACGAGAGGTACATCCTCGGCGTTGTTCGTTACAGGCTGATCCCGCAGTTCACCAAGTATTAATATTATGATCGTGACTGTATCGCCGGCTTACGGTGATACAGTTTTTACTTTTTCAGGAGGACTTTATGAGCGAATTTCAAAAGCAGACAGTCCAGTGGTTCCCGGGACATATGGCAAAGACGCGCCGTCTTATCAGGGAAAGCCTGAGGATGACAGACGCCGTCACGGAGATAATCGACGCGAGGATTCCCGTTTCGAGCCGCAATCCCGAGATAGACGAGCTTACCGCGGGCAAGCCGAGGATCATCCTTTTGAACAAGTGCGATCTTGCGGACGAAAAGGTCACCGCCTCGTGGATAAAATTCTTCAGATCGCAGGGCATGGAGGCGCTGGCGGTTGACTGCCGCTCGGGCAGGGGACTGAATCAGTTCATGCCTGCTGTCAGGCAGCTGCTGGCAGACAAGATACAGTCGAATACGGATAAGGGGATGCCAGGCAAAATGTTGCGCATAATGGTAGTGGGCATACCCAATACAGGCAAGTCCTCTTTTATCAATAAGATGGCGGGCAGGAACCGCGCCAAGGTGGCGGATATGCCGGGTGTAACGCGGCAGAACCAGTGGTTTACCATCGGCAACGGTATAGAGCTGCTCGACACGCCCGGTGTCCTCTGGCCGAAATTCGACGACCCGGCGGTCGGTGACAGGCTCGCCTTCATCGGCTCGGTCAAGGATCAGATACTCGACCGCGAGACCATGGCTTTCCGCCTGATAGAAGCTCTCGGACAGGGCTACTCGCAGAGGATCGCAGAGCGGTATAAGATAAAGGATTTTGAGCAGTGCGAGCCGTGGGATATACTGGAGATGATCGGCAGGAAAAGAGGTATGCTCATAAGCGGCGGCGAAGTGGATACCGAGCGCGTTTCGGTGATGCTGCTTGATGAGTACCGCGCCGGTAAGCTCGGCAGGATCTCGCTTGAATTTCCGAAAAGAACAATGAATGACGGAACGCCCGGAGGGGTTGAATAAAAGGGGAACAAAAAAGGAAAAAAAGATAAAAAAAGGTGTTGACAAAGGGGATGAGCTTTGATATAATAGCGAAGCTGTCGCGAGAGAGGGCAACGCCCGAAGTCAAAACAGCGAGGATTGCACCTTGAAAATTAAACAACGATAATAGAAGGAACCCGAGAAGATTTCAAGAAGTTTCTGATTTAAGGAAACGTACACAATAATTTCGGTAAAACGAAAAGGCGTCAGAGATGACGAAA
>JAFSXA010000238.1 GCA_017450135.1 Clostridia bacterium
AAGGTATCCTCTGAAAAATCTCCGGGAGAGCTGAATGCATCGAATATTTATAGGCTCCATAGTCTGACAGTTCCGGGAAATAAAATCAAACAAACCATGCATTGACCGCCGTGTGCGCAGCTTGTTTTGCCGCGGACACGGCGGCGTTGTTTTTGTCCGTTTTGACAACGGAATTGTGTTGAAAGGGGATTTTTTCCACTACAAGTAGTGTGGATTCAAAACAGGTGTAGAAACTGATTTTATCTATTTAATTTGCCGACGAAATTGTGTATAATGTAACATGAGTAGAAGTGTCGGATCGCGCCGGCAATCAACATAAGGTCAATATAAAGGATTGTGAAATATGGCATACAGTATAAATCCCGCCGCCTTCGGTGAAATGTTCGCCGTCCCCGGCAGGGTGGTTGACGATTACATAAAGCTTGCAAGTCCGGTGCAGCTCAAGGCAATGCTCTGGATATTCAGGCACGCCTCGGAGCCGGTCGAGCCGGAGCGTATAGCTCCGTGCATAGGCTATTCCGCCGCGGACGTCGCGGACGCTCTCGTCGCCCTGTGCGAATGGAACGTGCTGATCTCGGACGGCAAAAAGGCGGTTGCGCCCTCCGAGCCTGAAAAGTCACCCGAAAAGGCGCAGAGCGCAAAGGCTCCTCTCCCGGAGATACAGCCCGTCAGGCCGAGCTATGAGCAGATAATCAGGCGCTGCAAGGAATCTCCGCAGATCAACGATATGTTCAACGATATCCAGCAGATACTCGGCAAAACAATAGGCTACGACGGTCAGAGCGTGCTCATCATGATGCACGATCAGTACGGTCTGCCGTTTGAGGTCATATATATGCTTGCGGATTACTGCGTTTCCATCGGCAAATCCAATTTTGCATATATGGCAAAGGTGGGCAGAGACTGGGGCGAGAGGGAGATAGATACCCTCGAAAAAGCGGACGAGCAGATAAAGATACTCAGATCCTGCAACAGCGTATGGCAGCAGTTCGCGCAGATGGCGGGCATACAGAATCCGCGCCCTACGTCCTCGCAGTCGGCATATCTGAGGACGTGGACGGTCGATATGAAGTTCAGTCCGGAAATGATATTCATGGCGTATGAGGAAATGATGGATCATTCAAGCAGGATCAGCTTCGCCTACATGAACAAGGTGCTCAACAACTGGTACGGAAAGGGCATAAAAACTCCCGAGCAGGTCGAGCAGGAAAAGCGTGAATACCGCGAGTCTAAGGCGAAAAATACCAAACCGCAGGAGGGAACAGCCTCCTTTGATATGGATGAATTCAAACGCAGGGCGGACAAACTGCCCGTGTACAAAAAAGGGGAATGACGTATGGCTTACAGCGCAGATACATACAAAAAGGCGGAGAGGGAGCTGAAAAACCGCCGGGAAAAGGCTCTGCTCGACCGTGAAAAAAGGCACGCGGAGGCCGTGAAGAAGATACCCGAGATACTGGAGCTTGAGGCTGAAATGTCATCGGCAGGTCTTGCGGCGGTCAAGGCGGTCGGTATGGGCGCGGACGCAAAGGAATACATCGACAGGCTTGCGAAGATAAATCTTGAAGCCGGGGAAAAGCGTACGGCTCTGCTCAAAGAGAACGGCTTCCCGGAGGACTGGCTCAAGGTCAGATATTCCTGCCCCGTCTGTGAGGATACCGGGGCGGTGAACGGTTACTACTGCGAGTGCTACAAGGATTTGCTGCGCGCCATTGAATATGAAAAGCTCTGCTCCAAGCTCCCTGTGGACAACTGCCGCTTTGATAATTTCAGGCTTGATTACTATCCCGATTCGGCAGGCATAAGCCCGAAAAAGAGGATGGAGAGCATATACAATTATTGCAAGTCCTACGCCGCGGATATTTCAAAGAGCTCCGGCAGTCTGCTGATGTACGGGGCGACGGGGCTTGGCAAAACCCATCTTTCCCTCGCGATAGCCGGAAAGGCGGTCGAGCGCGGAATGGGCGTTATTTACACCTCGGCGCAGAATCTTTTCAACCGCCTTGAACGTGAGAAATTCGGCAGGGGCGCGGATGAGAATACTGAGCAGACGATAATAGAATGCGACCTGCTGATAATAGACGATCTCGGCGCGGAGTTCTGCACGCCTTTTACGGTTTCCGCGCTCTATAACATCATCAATTCCCGCGAGCTTGAGGGCAGGCCGACCATTATCAGTACGAATCTTGACCCCGCCGCCGTCAACAAGGCTTACGGCGAGAGGATAGCCTCCCGTCTGATGAGCAATTATCAGCTGCTCAAGTTCGACGGCTCGGATATAAGGCAGATAAAGACCAAGTAACTTTGTGAGGTAAACGGTAAATTATGAATATTGATATGAGTTCTTTTGAAGAATCGGAGAGACTGAATAACGAATACGTCAGGGTCTGGGGCAGAACAATGGATCTGCTCTCGCTTCCCCACGGCATTTCGCAGGACGCGCTGATCAAGTGTATGCGACGCGCCGTAGAGACCGGCGACAGCGTCCTTGAAGCTTATGAAGAATTGAAAAGCCAGGGTCTTGTCTGATATGAAAAAAACAGAGAAAAATCAAAAACAGCCGAGGATAAGCAGATCAGCCCGACTCAGGGCGGAGTTTTGTCCTGCGGCGAAAAAATGCGGAGGCTGTCAGCTTCAGAATCTTGACTACGAGGCGCAGCTCGCGTTCAAACAGTCAAAGGTGATAAAGCTGCTCGGCAGGTTCGCGCACGTGAATAAAATAATCGGTATGGATGACCCGTACCACTATCGCAGCAAGGTTCAGGCGGCGTTCGGCTCAACGCGCTCGGGCAAAATAATATCCGGCGTCTATCAGGCGAAATCGCACAGGATAGTCTGCATAGATTCATGCCGGCTGGACGATGAGACGGCGGACAGGATCATTCTGACCGTCAGGCAGCTTATGCCCAAATACAGAATGGCGCCGTACAATGAGGATCTGCAGACCGGATTTTTGCGCCACGTGCTCGTCAGGAGAAGCACTGCCACGGAGCAGACCATGGTGGTTCTCGTCACGGGCACGGTGAACTTCCCGGCGAAAAAGGCCTTTGTTGCGGAGCTTACGTCTCTGTGCCCCGAGATAACGACGATAGTGCAGAACATCAATAATTCGCGCACGAGCATGGTGCTCGGCCACACCGAAAAGGTGATATACGGCAGGGGCTTTATCGAGGACAGGCTGTGCGGCATGAGATTCATCATCTCGCCCGGCGCGTTCTATCAGATAAACCACGTTCAGACCGAAAAGCTTTACGCCAAGGCTCTGGAGTTCGTGGGGCTG
>JAFSXA010000004.1 GCA_017450135.1 Clostridia bacterium
GAGCCCGTCGCCGATGCCGGCTCCGCCGCTCGTCAGGGTGCGGTATTCCATATTCAGCCTGCTTGCGAGGATACCGTGGAAATTGAAGTCCTCCTGCGCGGAGAGTATTTCGCAGTCGGATGCGTTTATCTCATCCGCAATAATCCTTGTGGCGGCTGGCACGTTCCTCTTGCTCGCCGAAAAGGCGGAGGGTATCGGCAGACCCGCAACGTTGAAGGACGTCAGATTGAACGACCCTGTAACGATCCTGCCGCTGTCTCCCTCGGCAAAGGCGAAGCAGACGCTGCCAAGGGCTATTATTACCGTAAGTAAAACGCAGAGAAGCTTTCCGAATGTTTTTTTCATATCAAAACCCCCTTGATTTATAAAAGCTCTGCCTTCGGCTCGATCGGTTTTCTGCCGTGGTTATAGAGCTTCCTGTTGTCAAGCGCCCACTGGCGCTGAGTGAATTTCCCGGGTTCTATCTCCGCGACCGACTGTGATATCTCATAGACCCTCGCGTCGAGCATATCGAGCTCGGAGAGTATCTCCGCCTCAAGGAACATCGGTCTTACCGCGGAGCCGAATTCCGGCTCCCCGTGGTGGGAGAGTATCATATGCTCAAGCAGCATCAGCAGATCCCTGTCCGTTCCAAGCTCGCTGCCGGCAGCCTCGATATTCATGGCTCCCTTCACAAGGTGGCCTATCAGGTTGCCCTCCACGGTATATCCCGTCGCTATTCCTGTTTCGGAGACCTCAAATTCGCTGATCTTCGCCACGTCATGGAGAATAACTCCGCTGAAAAGCAGGTCTTTGTCGACCGAGGGATAGACGGCCGCCACAGCCTGAGCCAGCCTCAGTATCGAAAGCGTATGATAGAGCAGACCGCCGCGGATAGCGTGATGGAGCCTGAACGCCGCAGGCCAGTAAACAAGCTTTTCCCTGTTCTCATCAAGGATGTATACAACAAGCTTTTTGAGCTGTTCATTCTCAAAACCCGAGGCGACAGCCCTGAGCTCGTTGAACATGATATCGCCGCCGTATTCCGTGCTCGGCACAAAGTCCTCTATTCTAACGCCGTCAGCTTCAACCGCCGGACGCACCCTCTCGACTCTCATCTGAGGAGCGTCGTTGAAGGTGGAGATGGTTCCCCTGACCTTTATCAGAGAATTGAGCTTGATTTGGGAATGTATCTCCGGCTTATAATCCCACAGCTTGGCTCCGATCTCCCCGGAGCTGTCCGTAAGCGTGAGATCGAGGTAGGGAACTCCCCTCGCCGTCTTTTTGACTTCAAGAGTCTTGACAAAGCAGAAGCCCTCGACCGTTCCGTTTGCTTTATTTATCTCGGTAAAATTCATAGATACGCCATGCGGAACCGCTGAGACGGCGCCGCCCTTTCATTTTTTGTTATAAATTATAATAACACAGCTCATCGAAAAAAACAATATAATATTGACAAATCTCCCCGGCGGTGATATATTAAAAGCAAGTGAACAGTTATCTTCGGGGCGGGGTGAAATTCCCCACCGGCGGTATTTGAGCTGCTGCTCATAAGCCCGCGAGCGTAAGTTGATTCGGTGAGATTCCGAAGCCGACGGTACAGTCCGGACGGAAGAAGATTATTTTTCGGTCATACCGTAAAAATGCCCCGTACTTTTATGTACGGGGCTCTTTTTTCGATGATAACTATGAGCTGATTCAAATCATCGGAGGTATTCTTATGAATCGATCATCAACAAACAGGCTTGCCATCAGAAAACTAACCGTCACCGCGATAATGTCCGCGCTCTCCTTCGGGCTGATGTTCATCGAGTTTTCCATCCCGATAATGCCCGCCTTCATCAAGTTGGACATTTCCGATCTGCCGGCGCTGATTACGTCCTTCGCCTACGGGCCGGTATACGGGGTCGTCGTCTGCCTTATCAAAAATCTCATCCATATGACAATAAGCAAGTCGCTCTTTATCGGTGAGCTGTCCAACTTCCTGCTCGGATCGGTATTCGTGTTTATCGCCGGTCTGTTTTACCGCATCAGGCGCGACAGAAAATTTGCCTTTATCGGGGCAATGGTTGGCGATCTGGCTATGGCGGCGTTCTGCTTATTTATCAATCTTTACATAATCTATCCGCTCTACGTCAGATTCATGATGCCCGAGGAGGCGATACTCGGAATGTACCGTGCCATTCTCCCGAGCGTCGATTCCCTGTGGAAGGCCATCCTGATCTTCAACGTGCCCTTCACCTTTGCCAAGGGACTGATAAGCGTAGCGATAACCTTTGTGATTTACCATAAGCTGTCTCCCCTGCTCAAGGGAAAAAATTCCGTTTAAGTGTTGACACTTATAATGCGCTATTATATAA
The DNA here is from genome assembly GCA_017450135.1 of Clostridia bacterium. GTDB lineage: Bacteria > Bacillota > Clostridia > Oscillospirales > Acutalibacteraceae > CAG-488. The sequence goes on from JAFSXA010000004.1 coordinate 2,340, forward strand.
TATATCCACAAGTTAAAAGTTTTCGTGATACGAAACACCCTTATTGAGAGAAGCTGAGGGAACAGGCCCTTTGAAGCTCGGCAACCTGCCGTAAGGCAAGGTGCTAAATCCTGCGGTGCAACCGAAAGATAAGGCTATTATGCTCTCGGCTTGACCGGGAGCTTTTTTGCGGGAACATACATCCCTTAATGTTAAAAACGGAGGAAAACACAATGTCAAAAAGATTATTCACATCCGAATCGGTAACAAAGGGTCATCCCGATAAGATCTGCGACCGTATCTCGGACGCTGTGCTTGACGCTATACTGGCTAAGGATCCCAACGGCAGAGTCGCCTGCGAGACCTGCTGCACAACGGGGCTGGTGCTCGTAATGGGCGAAATATCCACCACGGCGGAGATCGACATACCCGCCATTGCACGCAGGGTCATCTGCGACACGGGCTACGACAGCGCCGACAAGGGCTTTGACGGCAACACCTGCGCCATCATAACCTCCATAGACAAGCAGTCGCAGGACATCGCGCTCGGCGTGGACGCCTCGTCCGAGCTGAAAAGCGGCGAGGAGGATCCGTATAATCTCAACGGCGCCGGAGATCAGGGTATGATGTTCGGCTACGCCTGCAGCGAAACGCCGGAGCTGATGCCAATGCCCATTGCCCTCGCGCACAGGCTCGCACTGAAGCTCACCGAGGTCAGGGAAAGCGGCGTCCTCCCCTATCTGCGCGCCGACGGCAAAACTCAGGTCACGGTAGAGTATGACGACGACAGACCCGTGAGGATAGACGCCATAGTTGTCTCGTCACAGCACAGCGCCGACGTCGGGCTTGACACGATAAGGAACGATATAATCGAAAAGGTCATCAGGCCCACCGTTGACCCATCTCTCATAGACGAGCGCACAAAATTCTACGTCAATCCCACCGGGCGATTTGTCACAGGCGGACCGCAGGGAGATTCGGGCCTTACGGGCAGAAAGATAATCGTCGACACCTACGGCGGCTACTCCCGTCACGGCGGAGGCTGCTTCAGCGGCAAGGATCCCACAAAGGTCGACCGTTCCGCCGCTTACGCCTGCCGCTACGCCGCGAAAAACATCGTTGCCGCCGGGCTTGCATCAAAGTGTGAGCTCCAGCTCGCCTACGCAATAGGCGTTGCGCATCCGGTATCCATTATGATAGACACCTTCGGCACCGGAAAAATCCCCGACGACAGGCTCGTCGACGCGGTGAAGGAGGTATTCGATCTCAGACCTGCGGCGATAATAGACAGGCTTGACCTTCGCCGTCCGATTTATGAACAAACGGCGGCTTACGGCCACATGGGCAGAACGGATATTGAGCTTCCTTGGGAAAAGACGGATATGACGGACGCCCTTCTCCGCGCCGCAGATCAATGATATAAGCGGTAGAATATCCTGATAAATATTGACGGGCTATTGGTTCCCGGCAAAAGCTTTAAAATGTTAAAAGGGCGCGTTGCAAAGTAAAAATGCAACGCGTCCTTTTAATTTACACGGCAGGGCTCTCCCTGCCCGTTTTTTTATCGTGAAGTCATACCTGATCCGGAACGGTTTTTACGGCATTGAGACTGTTGATAAAATACTCGACTGCCGCCAGATATACCGGACAGTTCACCGTTATTCTGCAATCGGTCCTGGTACCGTCGGATGCTGTCATCGTGACGACTGCCGTGCCTGCGGCAATACCTATCATGCCGCCGTCGTTGCTGACGACTACCACGGAGCTGTTGGACGATTCACAGCCGACTATGCTTTTGCCTGTAAATCTGCCGGAGCTTGCGACCTCCTTGAACGAAAGCTCAGCCTCGCTGACCTCTCCGCGTGGCCGGAGCTCAGCCCTGACCTCGGTATTTTTTGCCGATTCGGCCTTTTTCTCCGCTTCTGCAGGAGCTGTCGGCGCGGTCGGCGTGGGAACGGCTGTCGTTGTCTGCTCAGCTTTTTTAGCTACTGTCTTGGTCTTCTTCGCGGCTACCGTCGTTTTTCTCTCAGTGACCGCTATCTTTTCGGTAGTGGTCTCCTTGACTTTAACAGTGGTCTTTGGAGCCGCCTCTTCACCGCTGTCCCCTGCTTCATCGGCGGGATATACGGTATATATGGACATACCTCTGTTCTTCTTCGCCAGCTTTTCAAACGTTATATAATGTACGCCGCAGAGGTTGGGGGAAATATAGTTGCAGTCAAAAAGGTAAAAACCCTTCTCGTCGCAGGAAACAAAAATACCGGAGTGCTGGCTGCTGCCTCTTGACCACTGGACGTAGTCGCCCGACCTCGCCTTGTGCATAACGTCATATATATATTGATAGGACCCTCTCGAGGTCTTCGCAAGCTCCCTTGCGCCGTTCGGGGAGGGAATATAGTAATGCCTGCCGGTGGAATCATAATTGTATCTGCCTATGCCCTTGGTGCCGCCGTTCATGGCGTCATACATCTTATCGGCAAAGCCCTTGCATTTATATGCATTGGCGTAGGAGCCGTTCCAATATCTGCCCGACCAGTGGTCGATCAGCGACTGAAGCTTGGGGTTTGTGCAGTTATACGAAGCCGCCGAAGCGATGCTTGCGGCTCCGCTCAAAGGAAGAACGGTAAGTATCACGGCCGCAGCCGCTAATACCAAAAGCGCCCTTCTTACGAATTTCTTTATCATATGAGATCTACTCCATTCATTTCATTATTGTAACCGGAACAGGCCGAATTATAGCACAAATGGTTACAAGTGTCAAATTGAGTAGTTGCTTTTTTGACTTTTATTAACAGTTTATTAATAATTATTCCACTTAATCGCAAACTATTGCTGTATTTTATTCATGGTTTCCTCTGATATATCGGTGTTTTATTGGCTGATTTGCACAATATTCTCGCATTTCTTAAAAATTACAAAATAGTTACAATTATTGTTACTTTTAAAGCCGATTTATTACAAAAACGTAAAAGGCGCAGAGTTTGATTTTGGGTCGCCGAGGTCGTCGACCCCTACACAAAGACGTAAAAATTGCCGGATTTGTTGAATATCGAGATAAAATGATTCTTTCGTGAAAACGAATTTCGGCAATGCTGACTGTAAGC
>JAFSXA010000239.1 GCA_017450135.1 Clostridia bacterium
TGCGGAACCGCCCCATTTTCACACCTCGACTGTAATAAAAGGCAATGCCGACGTCTTTCTGCGTAGGGGTCGACGACTCGGCGACCCTTAAAAATACAGCAGAATCTAACGGGCTGCCGAGGTCGTCAGCCCCTACAAGCGCTTACAGTCAGCATTGCCGGAAACAATTCATAATGTGCGTAACGGAGGGCTCCACCTTAAGGGGAAGGCTTATTAAAAAACAGACAGCCGCGGGAAACGGCTGTCTGAAATCATATCAAATATTTTTATCTGTCAAAATAACCCTTTGCTCCGAAGATCGAATATGCAACGTCATAGGCGAAGCTGACCGCCTCATCGAATAAGCCCGGCTCTTTTTCTTCCTGCTTCTCGGTAAGACCCATTTCATCTGTCATCGCGCGGAATTCGGCGATCACGGCGTTATCATATTCGGGATCGTTAACAGTGCAGGCCTTCATGGCAATGACCTTATCATACATTGCCTGCTGCTCGGGAGTAAGTTCATTTTCAGCCATATACTCCTCAAATCTGTTGAGCGGATCCCTAAGAGGCTTAAGGTTCCTTGCTGAATTGAACTGCGGATAATAATACTCGCCGTCAGGATCGTCGCAGTCGCTCACCGATTTGATATTGCCCAGCGCAAGGTCAACCGCGAGCATCAGCGCAGTATTGTTGTTTTCAAGCTCGTGGGTCTCACCGTAGAAGAACCACGTGGAATCCTTATAATATGTGCCTGAAATATCTATCGAGCCGTCGGGTGAAAGCTCGCGGCCTGCGGAGTCGGCGAATTTCTGATTGTACGGCACATACTCTGTTCCCGGAGCAGTGGAGGAAATATTGATGATGTTATCGCTGTTCGTCTTTTCGGCGGAATCCATAAAGCTGAAAAGGTTCATATCGGTCTTGCAGCCGAAGGGACAGCCGTAAGCGCTGATGAACGAGAACGTTATGCCCTCCTCATTCGTGAGCTTTTCAAGGCGGTCCTTGAGCGTGATCTCCGCCTGATAATACTCATCGGCGATAGCAAGAACCTTTTCACTCTCAAACTTATCGCGGAGCTCGGGATAATCGTACGACGGGATCAGGACCGTCATTGACGGAGTATTCAGAATGAGCATCCTGGAAATCGAGTCAACAAGCTGATCCAGGAAGCTTCTGATTTGATCCTTGGTCATGAAGCGCAGCGCAAGCACCGCAAGCTTACCGTAGGTGGTGTCGTCAAGTCCGAGACCCGCCAAAACCTCCACAAACAGCCCGTGATAGAACTGATCGGCGGAATCCTCACGATAATTGCCGGTCATCAGATCCTTGGCAACGTCGCTGCCGTTCCAGCATCCGACGACGCTGACGACTCTGATAACGTGGTTCTGCGCCTGAGTGGGATACTTCATAAGATAAAGGCTTGTGACCGTGGCGCCCATGCTCATAGGAACAAGGACGACCGAATCCGCACCGACCTTATTGTCGGCAATGATAGTCTCTATAAAGTCATGCAGGTCCTCGGCGTTCTGATCCGAGTTGGAGAACGGAGAATAGTTGAAGCAATACAGATAATCCTCATAATTCTCGCCCAGCCTTTTTTTCGCGGCTTCGGCGCAGGGAATTGAACCGTAAAACGCGTTTTTACCCTCCGATTCAAACTCGCCTTCGCTGTTCGGCTCTTCGTCATAAGGATATTCTGAAAGCGGACAAACATAGCGCGGAGTGATTACTCCCTCCGGCAGTTCAAAGTTTTCATCAACAGCGTTATACTTGAACAATGTTGTGACCAGATTGTAAACCGTTGTATCGCGGACAACGTTACGGCGCAGTGCAATTGACGTGACGATCTCCGTAATAGCCGTAACAAAGCTGTACAAAAGCTTAACGTCCATCAGCTTTGACGGATCCTCTTTGATGACAAAGAAGATGATCTCGAGCAGATTCCATCTGTCGATATAATCCCTGTTGGCGACAAGCTGAGCGTAATTATCATAATCGCGCCACGTGCCGCTCTCAAAGGAGTCGTCCTTAAGATATTCATCTTTAAGAAGATACGATTTTGACTGGCCTATGCCGGTGACAAAAACGATCAGACTGTCTTTCCCCTCGGCAAAAGCGGATTCGACAGTACCCTCGGTAACTGCCGGCGTATTCTTCGCGGCAGCGGGAACGGCAATGATCGAGAAAACCATCGCCAGACAGAGAATCAGTGAAATATATTTTTTCATAATATCGCCTCCGATAAATATAGTAACACGAATCAACAAAAAATGCAATATAATTAAAACAATTAGATGTAAACACATAAAAAACGTTGCAGAATAATGGAATCCCGGCTGAAACAGGGCGCGCTGCAAAATCGCAACGCGCCCTCGGGATTTTGTTTTTGATTATAAGGTTCTTCAATGAGAACAACGGCATAGCAGGCTCTTTTGTGCAAAAAGAGCCGTCAGCGAAGCGGACTGAGGGATTGTATTATCAATAAATAAATGTTGATTTAACGTGTTTTTTATCTTTTACAACCCCTCCGTCACACCTTTGGCGTGCCACCTCCCCTTACACAGGTGAGGCTTTCGGAGCGCCGTTTTACAGAATTCCGAAATAGTTTTTTATCACTTCAAGTACCAGATCCA
>JAFSXA010000240.1 GCA_017450135.1 Clostridia bacterium
ATCCAGCTCCGTGCGCCATGTTTTATAATTTTGACTCGGCAATGTTACCGGCTCAAAGCTGTCGTCTCTGGCCTTTTAGGTCAGATCGTTGTTGTAAGTAATTGCATCATAATAGTATGTTTTTTACGCTCTTCACGGAATTTTGTTGTATAGTAATCAAATGGCCCAAATAGAGCCTCCCCTTGAAGCAAGGGGAGGTGGCACGCCAAAGGCGTGACGGAGGGGATTTTTAAGGAAATCGTTCTGCAAAATCAAACGATCCCTCAGTCTTTTGCTTCGCAAAAGCCAGCTCCCTTTACGCAAGGGAGCCACTGTCGGCAATCATCACATCTGTGATGGACAACGGCAATCACTATCCCACAAAAATCCGTGAAGAACCATAAAATATGGACAAAAAAGGACGCGCCGCATTTTTGCAGCGCGTCCTGAATCTTATTGCCGATTATTTTTCACTTTCAACAAGATTGATGATATCACCGACTGTTTTGATCGAATTGATCCTTTTGTCGGAGATAGATACGTTGTACCGGCTCTCGACTGCGACAGCCACGTTGACAAGATCGAATGAGTTCAGCCCGAGATCGGTTCTGAGCACAGAATCCTCGGTGATGGTGTCGGGATCGATATCAACAAAATCACAGATGATTTTTTTCAGTTCTTCAAGCATAATATCCCTCCGTGTTTGACACTTGAAAATAATATACCAAAAAAATTACAGTCTGTCAATGATTTCTCCGAGCTTCATCTCGGGGTTTGCGACTCCGAGGCTGAGCGCCTTTGCTGTGCCCTCGTGAAGCGCGTCGATATTTTCAAGACTTACAAATTTTGTGCGGTGAAGGTAGGATATCTTAAGACGCCCTGTGTGGACGTCGCGCATGGCAAAGGTGTAAAGCACCATTATGTACCTGCCGAGGCTGTAACCGGTGTATTCATACTCCCAGTTGTTCATTGTGCTCTCGCTCAGGGGGAACCATGAGAACATCATCGTTGACGCGCCTGCGGCGGCCGGATAATTGAAAAGTCTGCGCTGGAGGTCGCGGTATTCCATGTACGGATAGTCCATGTGGCGGAACGCCCACGCCTGCACAGCCGCCATTCTTCCCAGAGCGTCTGCAAAGGTGATATCCTCCGGCAGTTTGACCCTCCAGGGCAGGGGAGCCGTTACCGTACCGCCCGAGCGCTTTTCTGAGATGGTACGCCTCCTCGGGCAGAGGGTGATGAAATATGTGTCGTCATGCCTGCCGTTTATCTTGGAGATGTGCAGACGCATGGCGAGCTGAACAAGACATTCGCCGCTGACGCCGTTCCTGTCCATAAAATCAAATATTTTTTTGCTCTCCTCGGGAGAGATCGCTCTTTTGGTCAGCTCGGCCTTGTCGTGTATCGGGTCAAACAGCGAGGGCGCCATGATGGAGGGATCTTTTTTCTTTTTCCTCTCCGCCTCGAGCAATACGGGACCCTCGGCGCCGAGGTACAGAGGCTCGCCGTTGCGGGTGATGTACTCCGTATAGGCCTCCTCCTCTTTTTTGAGGTTCTCCTTGTCGGCGATGTATGCAAGCTCTTTTATTATCCTGTCCTCGTAGCTGCCGAGCGGCTTGGGCATCGGAGCGCCGGTCTCAAGATGCTCGTATATCGCGAGCAGATCATTGAAGAATACAAAGCATGCGGCGTTGTCCATGACAAGGTGATGCACGTTAATATATATGCCGTATCTGCCGTCAGAGGTCTTGAAAAACTTGAATCTGAACGTTTCTCCTTTGAGCATACGCACGGGCTTTTGAGCGTCGGCAGTCAGGACGGAGTCCTGCTCTTCCTTTGACTTGAATTCATAACAGGGGACGTCGTCGAGCCTGTATTCGTCGAGGAAATACTGCATGATCTTCCCGTGATCCTTGAAGAATCTCAGGCGCAGGCAGTCGTTCCTCTCGATCTCAATATTCAGAGCCTTTTTCATCAGGTCAAAGTCGATCCTCCGCGTAACGATGATAGACTCGGGTATCTGAGTGACCTGCTTGTGGAAAAAGCTGTATTTCAGCATGAACTGTATCATTTCCTGCGGAGGGATGAGCGGATATGCTTTTTTTATATCTTGTTTTTTCATTTCGGCCTCCGTTATTTGATGATCGCTTTTCTGCGCTTTATCTTGCCGCTGTGCGTTTTCGGAAAGGGGTCCGGCCTTAATCGGACTTCGGAAATGAAGTGAGAGGGCTTGGCGCCGCTGTTCATCTCGTCCGTTTTTCTCTCTATTTCACCCTTGATATCCTCAATGCCGTTTAAACAGGCATATTTTTGATCCGGGTATACCTCTGCGACTATCCTGTCGTTTTCTGCATAGACCATTATCTCCTCAACGAGCGGATAACCCTTGAATTTTTTCTCTATCGCCTCCGGTGAGACGTTCTCCCCGCCGGAGAGGATTATCAGGTTCTTGACCCTGCCGGTTATGAAGAGCTGACCGTCGTCCGTGACGTATCCGAGGTCGCCTGTTTTCAGCCAGCCGTCGGGAGTGAACATCTTGGCGGTTTCCTCCGGCTGTTTATAATAGCCGAGCATTACGGTCGGCGTCTTGACCTGGATCTCGCCGTCTTGCGTGCGGACGCGGCAGATGTCGATGACCCTGCCCACGGAGTCCGCCGAGGCCTGCTCGTCCGGGACGGATATCCTGCATCCCGCCTCTGTCATGCCGTAGCCCTGGCGCAGGAAGATACCCAGCTTGTCATACTCCTCTGTAAGCTCCGGGCTGAGATACGCTCCGCCGGAGATCAGCCATTTCAGATTTTTGCCGAAGATCTTTTCCTTTGCCTGCTGCAGGGTGTGATCCTGCCTTACGGCGGTCGATTTGACAAGCTGCAGGAGCGACCTTGCTATCATCGGAACAACGCGCATCGTTTCAGGCTCAAAGAGGTTAAGATTTTTCACGATATCCTTCAGACTCTCGTTCAGGCAGACCTGCACTCCGTCCTTGAGATTCTTGATAAAGTCGCCGGAAAAGCAGTAGATATGGTGCATCGGCAGGACCGACAGCGCCGCTTCCTCGGGGTTGAAGATCCTGCAGTAGTCGTGGTACATTATATTCCCCACAAGGGCGTTCATTGAGAGCATAACGCCCTTGCGCACTCCGGTGGTGCCGGAGGTGTATATGATAACGGCGCAGTCGTCGGGGTCGATCTCAACCTCCGACAGCGCGGCGTATTCGGAAGTATCGGAGTATTCCCGATACGTTTCTTCAAAGAAGGAGTAATCGGTGAGATCAATGCAGTGCTTTATCCTTCCGCAGTTCTTTTTGACCTCGGGCAGCTTGTCCTCAAACGCCTCGTCATACAGGACGATGTCGATATCGGCGTCCGTGAACAGCTTGACCGCCTC
>JAFSXA010000241.1 GCA_017450135.1 Clostridia bacterium
CCGTTTTATCAGAGAACCTGTTTAAAATCAGCCATGCATTAGGTGTGACCGCTGATTATTTATTGACCGGAAGAATGGTGGACGCTGATGTGAACGAGCTGTCACAAAAGATAATGCAGGCTCCGCCGGAGACACAAGACAAAATAGAAAGAATCGTTGATATAATTCTTGAAAACTGAAAATCCCTCTAAAGCATTGCTTTGGAGGGATTTTTTGCCCACGGCTTCGTTGAAAGAATTGAAGAATTACAGTGATATATATCGCCGACGCGAGATGTGATATAATTTGCTTTCTGTAAATTGTTATATACGGTTTTGCTCGTAATAATCGTTACGTTCACTCGCCGTTGGTGATTTCACCCGTCCGAAAAGACGGATTTCATTGAAAAACGACATATCGAAACACGTCGTTTTTTGTAAGCCGTGACTTGTTTTAAAAAATCATTCTTTGTCAACCGATTTCAAGATTTAATATAGCTGCTTCAGCTGATTTAAGACGGGCTTCAACGTCTGCGCCGTAAATGTCAAGGCCGTCCGCTTCTATCAATTCCACATTCCGGATACCGTAGTAATTTTTCGCCAGCGCTTTAACATAACCGAAGCCGTATTCATTCGGCACATTGAGCCCTCCGGCGGTGGTCACATAGAACAGCTTATCTGCCTTGCAAAGACCGGCCGGTATGCCTTCCGCAGTATATTCAAAGCTGATGCCCGGCACATTTACCTGTTCAAAATACTGTTTAAGCGCGGCGGGGAAAGACAGATCCCAATACGGCGCAGCTATAACAATGATCTCCGCCTTAGAGAACTGCCTGGCAAAATCAAACAAAGGGCTGTTGAAATCACGGGCGGCGATGTGCCGGTCACGCTTGTTCAAATAATCCTCGTTGACGGCAGGGAACGTGATCGAGCGCAGGCAGACCTCATCAAAAGGTCTGTTTATTCTTTTAAGCAGTTTATCTGCCAACCGTTCCGTCCTTGATTCCTTTCGCACACAAGCGTTAACAAAAAGCACCGATTTGTCCATGTTTACCTCCGCTGATTATGTGTATGCATTTTAGTTTTGAATTAACAACTGTTCTGTCAACAAATCCATAATCGGCATCATTCGGTTTTTTCGCGGTCATTTCCGTACCATGTCATTCCAACCATGGTAACGTCGTCAAACTGAGGCGCTTCGCCCGTGAATCCGGTAACGTCGGATCCGACTTCCTTTATAAAAATCTCCGGCTTTTGGTCTGCGCGGCGGTTCAGCGATTCAAGCATTCTGTCCGTTCCGAACAATTCACAGCCGCTGTTCGTCGCCTCAGGGACGCCGTCCGTATACACAAATATGCTTCCGCCCGGTTCAAGCTGTATCTCATAATCGCGGTAGCGCACGCCCTCCATGGCGGCAAGCACAATGCCGTGCTTATCCTTTAAAAGCTCAAATTTTCTGTCCGGGCCGCATACGGCGGGGAATTCATGGCCGGCATTCGACGCTGTCAGTTTGCCTGTTGAAAAATCGAATATACCAAGCCAGCAGGTAACGAACATTTCCGCGTCGTTGCCCTCGCAGAGCTGGTTGTTCACGTCGGCGAGTATCTGCGCCGGGGTGCCGCCCTGCATTGCACGGTTTTTGATAAGCGTTTTGGATATAACCATAAACAGCGCCGCCGGCACGCCCTTGCCTGAAACGTCTGCAATAACCAGCGCCAAACGGTTTTCATCTATCAGGAAGAAGTCGTAGAAATCTCCGCCCACCTCCTTCGCAGGTGACATTGATGCGAAAATATCTATCTCGTTTCTCTCCGGGAACGGAGGGAATATCCGCGGAAGCATATCCGCCTGTATCTGCGTCGCAACGTTCAGCTCGGCGCCGATACGCTCCTTTTCGGCGGTGACGGCCTTCAGATTCTCTGTGTATAGCTTCAGATTGTCCTGCATTTTGTTGAAGCCCCGCGCAAGGTCGCCGATCTCATCGCGTGTGTCGATATCAGATTTATTGTCAAAATCGCCTTCGCCCGTGTTTTTCACCGTATCCGTCAGCTTTATTATCGGCTTGGAAATGGTACGTGAAACATAATATTCGATTACGACAATGATGAGCGTTATCACGATAAAGGACAAGATCGCCTTTATCAGCAGCGATTTGAATTCGCCGGTCATTTTTGACCTTGCATCGGCGAACAGCGCATCGGACTGCTCTGTGACTTTCCCGATCGGCTCCATTATCTCTTCCGCATTGATCGCGGTGCATAAAAGCCAGCCGGTTGAGGGTATCTCCCGGGCTGTCATGTATATCTCTTTGCCGTCAAGCTCGGCCTTGAATGCCTCTCCGTCACCGAAGGCGCAGGCGTCGATCTTTCTGAGCACGGCTGTCGAGTTTGCAAAGTGATTCTCAAACTTATTGTACAGACCGTTATGCTCCTCAACGTCCTTCATGAAATTGCTGTACGCCACCAGATCTCTTGTAGCGCCGAGCACGAAGGTGGTGCCTGTTTCACCGAGTCCGCTTCCGATTACGTTGGACATCAACTGCTCGAAATTCACGTCCGCCGCCACAACGGCGACAACCTTTCCTTTTGAGTCCTTCACGGCCATGGACGCCGTTATGCACGGTCTGCCGTAGGAGTCTATTTCCGTCTCCTTCCACATGATTTTATTGGGCGAGGACGTTGAGTTTGTGTACCAGTGGCGCTTGGTCACCACGTAGTTCTCACGATAAACGTTGTTGTCTGTGTATTGGTAAAAAATTCCGCTCGCCGTGCCGACGTAGAGATTATCAATGAAGCGGCTGTTGTATCTCATGACCGGAGCGAATATTTCCTCCATATTCGATATGAGCTTCAGCTCCGCGTTCAGCGCGGCGGTCTCTTTAACTCCGGCGCTGAACATATATCTTGACGAGATCGTCTCGGGCGCCTTGGACAGATGAACGGGGTTGTAGGGGGAATTTGAATACTTCGACGGCGACGCATAGAGTCTTTCCGCAAACTCCGCCGACTGCTCAACCGCATCCGACACGATACGCAGACGGGAATCTGTCACCTCCATCTGCATATCCGCCAGTACCCCGAGCGAATCGGAATCCTGCGCGTACAGACCCTCCTCAATGGTCTGCTCCGCGCCTGTTCTTATTTCTTCATACAGCTTTTGAATGTTTCCCCGCAGAACGCCGGTGATCGCGTAGAGCCCGACAAAGACGAGCACCATAGTGCCGAGCGTCAGAGCGAGCATGGAAACGATCAATTTTTTTCCTATCTTCAAATCGTTGTGCCTCCCCGTTAACATTTCAAAACTCTTTTATAAGCCATTTTAACATGAAATATAAAGAGATACAAGAAAAAAGTCCTAAAAA
>JAFSXA010000242.1 GCA_017450135.1 Clostridia bacterium
ATGCCGGGCTCTCTGCTCTATGATTTCGGCGACAGCATCCGCTCCGGCGCGGTCACCTCAGACGAAAATGAGACCGATTTCTCAAAATACGGACTGGATCTCAGCCTCTACTCAAGCTACTGCGAGGGCTTTGTGGGAGCCTGCGCCGGTATACTGACCGAAAAAGAAGCGGAGCTGCTGCCCTTCTCTGTCAAGCTGATGGCTCTTGAATGCGGAATACGCTTCCTTGCCGATTATCTTGACGGCGACGTTTATTTCAAGACCGATGATCCCTCGAGAAATCTCGTCAGATGTATAAACCAGTTTACCCTTGTCAGGGACGTCGAAAGAAATTATGAAGAGATGAAAAGATATACCGCCGAAATATACAGGAGGGCTTTGATTGGCGAATAAGAAAAAGGGTATTGTGATCGCTGCCGTTGTTATCGTTGCTGCCGCCGTCGCCCTGACGGTGCTCATGCCCTATATCAGGAGCGGTCTGGACGGATTCGCCGCCGCAAGATTTGAGAGACAGGATCTCAGCGGAGTCGACAGCGTCAGGATAATCGCCGACTGTGCAAAGGTCGACGGGATCGCGGATTCACCCGCAGGGGTAAAGGAGTCCGCAAGGCTCGGAGCCGACGGGGTGATCGTCGATCTGTGCTTCCGTGAGGACGGAACGCCTGTCATATGCGACGACTATTCCCTTGTCAAAGAGGCTCCTGTGCTTGAAGCTCTGTTTAAACAGATGAACACCGAGGGCTTTTCCGAGCTCAGGATATATCTCCGTATCGTCCAGCTCTCCGGGCTTGACGAGCTGAACCGCCTCGCGTCCGAATACAATATGTCGGGACGACTGTACCTGACCGGCATTGACGCCGACAGATACGGAATGATCACGGCGGACGACACGAGCGTGCCGTTCCTGCTGGATTATACTCCGACCAAACAGGATCTGGAGGACGCCGAAAACGGCACGGCGGCTGTCCCGGGCTGTGTTAAAGAATACGGAGCGGCGGGCGTGGTCGTGCCGTATGACGCCGCCGGCGAGGCTCTTATTTCCGCGTACAACGACCTTGGCCTCACCGTTGTTTACAGCGGACTGTCCGGCACAACCGAGGTCTGCGAGGCTCTGCTCGACGGGGCGCAGAATATATATGTTGACGACGCGCGCTCTGTAAGGCGCCTGCTCGACAGATGGATCGAAAAGATGAGGGAGAGGAATTCGAGCTCGGTAGAGGAATCGATAAACAACCTTTCAACCACAGTAGAGTAATATTTCGTACGCACAACTCAATAAATCGATTAAGGACGCAGAATTTGGTTTTTCTGCGTCCTGTTGCTTTTCTTGATTCTGCGGAGCGAAGTCCGCTGTTATTGAACTCTCATCTTTTCGATTTTTTCCCTGTCCGGCGTGACGTTTACAGAGTAGTATACGTGGTAGATGACCTTGCCGGGAGGCGCTCCCTGCGGCTTTTTCAGGTTTTTGACAAGAGTATAATCGACGGGCACGAGCTTGGCGTCGCGCGCCTTGCTGTGATATGCGGCGATCTCAGCCGCCTCGACTATCGCCTCATCGCTTATTTCACGGCTGCCGCCGACGATTATCACGTGCGAGCCGTGGATCTTCTGGGTGTGGAGCCACATATCGGTTTTGGCGGCGGTCTTCAACGAGAGCCTGTCGTTCTGCATATTGTTTCTGCCGACGAGCACGCGGAAGCCGTCGCTCGTCATGTATTCAATCGGGGGCAGGAGCTTGGTTTGGCCGCCGGTCTTTTTGGCGTGCTTTTTGATATATCCGGCTGCGGTCAGCTCGTTCCTGATCTCATCTATCTCCGCCCGGTTCTCAGCACGTTCAAGCGCGTCCGCCACGGACTCGAGATACTGCAGATCCTGCTGACCCTCCTCTATAAGACCGCACAGAAGCTGCTCCGCCGTCTTAGCCTTGCGGTAGTCCTTGTAATACTTCTGAGCGTTTGCCGAGGGCGATTTTGCGGGATCGGCCTTGATGCGCATTATCCTTCCGCCGTCGTAATAATTCTCGATCTCGTAATACGGCGCGCCCTTCTCCAGACGGTAGAGGTTGGCGCTGATTAGCTCCGCGCTGATCCTCAGCTTCTCTCTGTCGGCGCATCGCGTCAGCTCCGCCTGTCGCAGACTGACCTTTTTTGCCGTTCTGGCTATTGCGTTTGCGAGCAGCTTTGTAAGGTCGGAGCTTTTCTGCCTGGTCCTCTCGGCTCTGTCGCGTTCAAAATAGAAGTCGTCCAGAAGGTCTGAATAGCTGTCCTTTTCTTCAAGACGGTATTTATTCCCGAACTGCTTTACCGGCAGGAAGGAGAAGTCCGCCGGAGTGCCGTTTTCATCGTAGAGCATATACGGCCTGCCGCCGTTTCCTTTTATAACCTCCGAAAGAGTCCCGACGTTCTGCTCAATGAGACGCAATTCTTCCTCATCCAGATTGGACACCGCCGTGTCGCCGCAGTTTACGGCTGTTTCACGGCAGGTCAGGGGAGAGGCTCCGCTGACAGAGCAGAGCAGCGCCGACGACGCCGTTTTACCCGGGAAGCCGAGCATTCTTTCTATGACCGCAGAGGGCGGCTCTGTCAACAGATCGATCTTGTCCTGAGCCGGGGGCGGAGTGTATCTGAACCCGGGGAGTATCTGACGTGCCGGGGAACGGCTGAGGTCGAGCCTTCTCATGGCGTCTACTATCCTGTGTTCAGAGTCGGTCAAAATGATGTTGCTGCATTTTGCCATTATCTCTATGCTCAGGGTCAGCCTGGTCCTGTCGCCGATCTCGTTCACGGCGTCAAAATCAATGTATATTACGCGGTCGAGCCCGAGCTGCCTTATGTCCGTGATGACAGCGCCGGTCAGCTTTTTCCTCATCAGCATACAGAACATCGGCGGAACGGGCGGATTCTCCGGAGGGTGCCCGGTGAAGTGTATCCTCGGGCTGTTTGACCTTACGGAGAGCAGCAGCCGTTTCATCTCCTTTTTTGCGCGCAGCTGGAGCACCAGCTCCTCGCGCGAGGGCTGGTGTACCTTTTCGACCCTGCTTCCGACGGCAAAGCCCCTCAGTTCATTTTTCAGCAGATGTAAAAGTATTCCGTCAAGCGCCATGTCGTTGACCCGTGATTTTTACCGGATTTTCCTGACCGAGGTCGTATACGGGAACGTCCGGGAACCTTTCTTTGAGCTTTTTGCACAGTGCCGGCACAACGTGTATCTCCGTCTCATAGTGTCCGGCGGCTATGAGAGTCAGACCCTCTGCGAGGGCGTCAAGGAAATCGTGGTGCGAGGCGTCGCCGGTAATAAAGGCGTCGGCGTCATGAGCCTCCGGCATCAGCGAGCAGCCGGAGCCCGTGCAGAGAGCTATTTTTTTTATCTTTTTCCCTGCGTCGGCGTATCTGACGGGCGAGCCTGTTTTTTCCGCGATCATTGCGGCAAGGGCGGGGGCTGTCGTCCCGTCGATCTCTGCGAAGCGCAGCAGGGGATCGTTCCCCTTGTATGCTTCAAACCCCAAAAGATCGGCAAAGGCGTCGTTTGTGCCCGAGTCCGCCATATCGAGTGGAGTGTGGCAGCAGATGGCGTCAATCCCTTTTTCGGCAAGCATATAAGGCGCGCTGTCCTTTTTCAGAGCCTTGATCCCTCCGAATATAACGGGATGATGGCTTATTATAAGGTTGGCGCCGAGTCTGTCTGCTCGTTCTATGATTTCCGGTGTTATATCCAGAGTAACCGCGGCGCTTCTGACCTCTGAGCTAATGTCGCCTGCGAGCAGACCGCTGTTGTCCCATTCCTCCTGTGTCGAAAATGGCGCAAGGCCGTTCAGGTATTCGTAAAAATCGGCTGTTCTTGCCATGATTTCACCTCGTTGATGATTCGCGTCAGCCTTTCAGCCTCGTCGGGGTCGGCGCCGCTTTTCAGCAGCGCTTCGGCTTTGACGCGCAGATGTTCTGATTTTTTTGCGGTAAAGGCTTTTGAGGGCTCGTCGGTACGTTTATAGTAACCGCCGAAATATATCTCGGCATCCGAATGTGCGGCGGCCTCTCCGACGTATTCCGCGCAGAAGGCGATATAAACCTTCTCATCCTCAAAGCAGGCGGATTCGCCGAATATGCGAAAACCGCTGCTCCACAGGAAGGCTCTGAGCTCCTCGCTGTGCGACTGCGGCTGAAGGATGTATCTCTTGCTCCCGTCCTTCAGAAAAGGGCAGGCGCCGAGTATTTCCGCTATG
>JAFSXA010000243.1 GCA_017450135.1 Clostridia bacterium
AAGTCAGGAAGGAGTTGGCAATTTTGTCTTTCAATAAAAAGCTTACCGTATCCGTTTGTTTCGGTCTGATAATCGCTGTATTGATCTCGGTTTTATCGTTTGCAAGGACCTCTGAGAGGATAAGCGATAAGGTCCTTCGCCTGCACGTGCTTGCAAATTCAGATTCTTCATTCGATCAGAGCATGAAGCTCAAGGTCAGGGACGCCGTACTCACCGCCGGCAGCTGTATATTCGACGGCAGCTTGGACGCGGAAAACGCCGCTGCAAAGATCATGTCCGAGATCGGCAGACTTGAAGCCGCGGCAGACAGAGTGGTTAAGGAATACGGCAGTGATTATAACGTTAAGATAACCGTCGGCAGGGAATATTTCACAACAAGGTGCTACCGCAGCGTGACTCTCCCGGCGGGAAAGTATATGTCGGTAAAGGTGTCTATCGGAAAAGGGGAGGGGCACAACTGGTGGTGCGTGATGTTCCCGCCGATGTGCGTCCCGGCGGCAAGCGCCGAGGACGAGCTGCGGAACGTCCTCAATGACAGTGAGATAAAGCTTGTAAAAAGCAAGCCTAAATATGAGCCGAGGTTCAAGATAGTTGAGCTCTATGAAAAATTAAGGCAAAGCCTTGAAAAGGTTAAAAAATGATAGTAATAATATACAAAAAAGCTGCTTTAATTCTGTTGTTAAAGCAGTTTTTTTAATTTAAGAGTTTACAAAGCATGGTCGCATATGGTAAAATTGTAAAAAATGTAAAGGTGAGTTCAGATGGCAAAATCTTCATTTCTGCATAAGATATTCGGAACTGTGCCCGGTAAGGGCGTTCAGCCGAAGGAAGCTATAGCCTACAGTATTACCGGCTTCGGCCAGAACCTGATCTGTACTATTGTCGGCTCATATCTTACCGTATTCATGACTGACGCTCTGCTTATGGCGGATGCCACCTTCGGCAAGCTATCGGGAACAGTCGCCGTTGCAATACTTATGCTCTGCACAAGGGTCTATGATGCGCTCAACGACCCCATAATGGGAAGCATCGTCGACAGAACTCGAACTAAATGGGGAAAATGCCGGCCATACCTTAAATGGATGGCTCTGCCCATCGGCCTTGTTACAATAGCCTGTTTCCTGCCGGTTTACAACGCAACAGCCCGATCCTTTATTATAATATCCGTAGTTTACGTTATCTGGTCCATGGTATACACAGTTGCCGACGTCCCGTACTGGGGACTTTCGACCGCTATGACCAACGATACCGAGGTCAGAGGAAAGATCCTGACGGTTGCGCGTATATTCTGCACCATGGGCGGCGGACTTGTAACCATAGTCATTCCGCCGATCTGCTCCGCAATGACAGCCAAATTCAAGGTCGACGGTGTGCTTGATCCGCAGTACTCGGCTCAGAACGCCGAGACACTCAGATGGATCTACTTTATCGGCACTGTCATAATTATCGCCGTTTCTATGCCGATGTTTTTCTACGGCTTCAAGAATACTCAGGAAAGGTTCACAACAGACAAAGTACCTCCATCGCTCGGCCACAATATAAAGCTGCTTTTCAAGAACGATCAGCTCCTTTTGATCGTTATCTCCGGTATTCTCGGCGCAGGCAGGACTGTATATATGTACACCGGTTCGCTGTACTTCCTGAAATACGTTGTCAGAAATGAGAGCTACTACAGCCTGCTGACCATGCTCGTCGTGCCGGGCGGATTCATAGCCACGATCCTTGTTCCCTGGTTCACAAGCAAATTCGGCAAGAAGAAAACCTATATCATCGTTCATGCCATCGGCGCCGTGACGATGTTTGCCATGTATTTCCTCGGCAGAAACGGAAGGTATGCCGACCCGACGGTACTGCTTATTCTTTCCATCGGCTTCGTTATCCTCGGTATACCGCAGGGTATTAACAACGTTATGACCTATGCGATGATCGGAGACACGGTCGAGTACCTTGAATGGAAGACGGACGAACGAGCCGAAGGCATCTGCTTTGCCATGCAGACGTTTATCAACAAGATCGGTATGGCAGTCGGCGCCTTTGTCGGAGTGCTCGCTTACTATATGTCCGGAATTTCACCCTCGAATCCCGCCGGTACGATCAGTGAAGCGGGGTCGGAAAGGCTCTGGGCTATGCTCATTCTAACCGGAGCTGTAAGTATGGTTTTGACGATCATTCCCATGCTTTTCTACAAGGTCACTGAAAAGCGTCAGAAGGAAATGGTTGCCGAGATAGAAAAAAGAAAGCTTGAAAGGCTTTAATAAATCAAAGGAGAGTATTATATGGACAGATATTTGATCATCAACGCTGATGATTTCGGAATGTGCAGGGGAGCGAACCTTGCCGTATTCGACCTTTTCAAGGATCCCAAAAGCTCGCTGACCTCCTCAACTATAATGGCACCCTGCGCCTGGGCTCCCGAGGCGGTCATGTTTGCAAAAGAGAATCCCCAGTTCGGTATCGGCGTACACTGGACGTTTACGAGCGAGTGGAGCAAATACCGTTGGGCGCCGGTTGCGGCAAACAACACCGATTCCATGCGCGACGAGGACGGCTATTTCTATCATGAGAGCGATCAGTTTGAAGACAACGCCGATATTGACGAGGTGGAAGCTGAGTGCAGAGCCCAGATAGACAAGCTCAAGAAGCTCGGACTCGAGCCCTCCCACGTTGACAATCATATGGGTTCAATCTACGGTATCGAGACCGGCAGGTTCGAGCTGCTTAACGTCGCCTTTGACGTTGCGTCGGATTACGACCTTCCGTTCCGCTTCCCCAGGAAGTTCACCGAGGATCAGTTCGGAAACACGATGCTCGATATCAAGATTGACAAGAGCGTTATCGAAACTATTTTCGGCAATATCGTAGGCTATGCAGACGAGTGCGGTCTTGTTATTCCCGATTACCTTATCCCGAATGAGTGGAATCCTCCCCAGACGGAGAGCTACGAGAACTTCAAGGAATACATATATGAATTCTACAGAAGCTTCCCCGAGGAAGGCTTCATTGAGACCTATATGCATCCCGCCATCGAGACTGACGACCTTAAGGGCACCTCAGGCGTATGGCACCGCAGAGTCTGGGAATACACGATACTCAAGGATCCGCAGACAAGGCAGCATCTTGAGGCTCTCGGCTTCAAGCTTATCAACTATCGCGACCTTAAAAATCTTCTTAAATAAGCAGGTGTTAATATGTCGGTTTCTGAACAGCATGAAATAACCTCAAGGCAGCGTCTGCTCGATAAAGACGGCAATATCGCAGAGCCCGGCTTTGCGAAAAAGCTCTTTTGGGAGTATGACCGCAGTGATATCAAGGCCGGTAAGATGCGTATCAAGGAATGGGACTACTACTATATAGGGACCCAGGAATACGGACTTTGTCTGACGATCTCTGACAGCGGATATGTAAGCTGCCTTAGCGTCACTATACTCGGCTTCGGCGACAAACCGTTCCAGATGAACGACAGCGAGATCGGCCCGCTTCCCCTCGGAAAGCTCAAGCTTCCCACCTCAAGCGTTAAGGGTAATATCCACGCCGCGGTCGGCACCTGCGATATGACGTTCAACAATGACGGTACGGTCAGGCATCTTTTCGGCAGGTACGATAATTTCTATAATTCCGGCAAGACTCTGACCTTTGACGTCAAGCTGATCGATATTCCCGAGGAGAGTATGGTTATTGCCACTCCCTTTGACAAGGACAAGCATTTCTATTACAATCAGAAGATCAACTGTATGTCAGCCGAAGGCTGGATGAAGTTCGACGAGTACGATTTCCGGTTTTCAAAGTCGAACTCCGCTCTCGGCACTCTTGACTGGGGCAGGGGCGTTTGGACGTATGACAATACCTGGTATTGGGGCAGCGGACAGATGCTGCTTGACGACGGCTCAACCTTTGGCTACAACATCGGCTACGGCTTCGGAAACACTTCAGCCGCGAGTGAGAATATGCTGTTCTATAACGGTAAATCTCACAAGCTTGACCGTGTGGTTTTCAATATTCCCAAGAAAAACGGCGATTATGATTACATGGGTCAATGGACGTTTGAGGATAATGAGGGCAGATTCTCCATGACCTTCGATCCGATCATCGACAGACAGGCGCCGTTTGATCTGAAGCTCGTCTGCATGATACCTCATCAGGTGTTCGGAAAGCTCAACGGCAGGGCTGTTCTTGACGACGGTAAAGTTATCGAGGTCAGGGACAAGCTGGTATTTGCCGAGAGAGTACATAATAAATGGTAAATTTCTTTTCTGTCGCGGTGAGCTTTGCCGCGGCAGTTTTTTAACAAAAAAAGGTTGATTATTTTGTACAACTTGCTATAATAATAGCATAACTTTTGCGAGGTCGATAATATTGAAGGGTAAACTTATTGTAATAGAGGGACTTGACGGCAGCGGAAAATCAACGCAGATAAAGCTGTTGTCCGAAAAGCTTAAAGGCAGAAGCATCCATCAGATAAAGCTGCCCGATTATGACAGCCCCTCCAGCTCACTTGTCAAGATGTATCTCTCCGGCGAATTCGGCAATGATCCCGGCGACGTCAATCCTTACGCCGCCTCCGCTTTTTATGCTGTTGACAGATACGCGAATTACAAGACCAAATGGAAGCAGCTCTATGACAAGGGCGTCATCATAATAGCCGACAGATACACCCCGTCCAACGCTTATCACCAGGCTACCAAGCTTGAGCCTGCCGACAGACCGGATTTCTATAAATGGCTTGTTGAATTTGAATACGAGCAGCTCGGCATCCCCGAGCCCGACGCCGTAATTTACCTCGATATGCCGATAGAGATCTCCCAGATGATGCTGACCGGAAGATACGGCGGCGACGAGACACGCAAGGATATTCATGAGGTAAATGTTGACTACCTGAAAAAATGCAGAGAAGCAGCCCTCGAAGCGGCAAAAGCGCTGGGATGGACTGTGATAGAGTGCTCAGCGGACGGTCAGCCGAGATCGAGGGAGGATATTTCGGAAGACGTTTATTCGGCAGTCAAAAGGGAGTTGGATTGATGTATAGTTTCTTTCAGCCGGATATAAAAATAAAGGACCAACTGAAGAGCGTATTTGATGTCAGTCAGCCGGAGAGCTGTGAATACAGTGTAGGAAATATCCTCGGCTGGTGCAGACATTACGGAGCGGAGATCGCTTTTATTGATGATTGTCTTGTGTCCAGAAACAGCAGGAACGGTTATTTCGGATTTCCGAAAGGAAATGACGTCTCAGCGGCTCTTATGACAATAAAGCACAGCTTCAATGAACCTAACTTCTATGGCCTGACTGAACGGGAGGTCAGTTATTTGGAGAGCCTCTGCCCGGGCGAGTACGCGTATAGTCCCACACGCAATTTCTTTGATTACGTTTACAGGGTTGAAGATCTTGCCGGTCTTAAAGGTAAGAAATACCACTCAAAGAGGAACCATATAGCTTATTTTGAGAAGAATTCTAACTGGTCATATGAGGAGATTGACGAAAGAAATATCGAAGAATGCATTGCCATGTACGAAAAATGGTTTGAATTAAACGTTGACAGAGACAGGGAGGGCCTCGAGACTGAGCGCGAAGTGCTCGAATACTGCTTCAGGCACTATTTTGAACTGGATTTCCTCGGAGGTCTGATAAGAACAGACGGCGAAGTCGTTGCTTTTACCTGCGGTGAAAAACTGAACGATACTACCTTTGACACGCATTTTGAAAAGGCGTTCTCCGATATCAGGGGAGCGTTCCCCATGATTAACCGCGAGTTTGCCAAAAACTCCCTTACGGAATATGAATTTGTGAACAGAGAGGACGATACCGGCTCAGAGGGACTCAGAAAGGCCAAGCTCTCCTACCATCCGATCCTGCTCGAAAAATTTACGGCGGTGAAGCTTTGATAAGATGTTTGGAAAGAATTGAAGAATATCGCGAGGACATAGTCGGTCTTTGGAAAGCATCTTTTGCAGACGACGCGTCTTATATCGATTTTTTCCTCGACAACTGTCCCTATAGTCGCTTTATTGCTCATTTTGAGAATGGATCCGTAGTTTCGATGCTCTTTTTGCTTGACGGCAGCTTCAGGGGCTCGCGCTGCGGTTATATCTACGCGGCCTGCACCTCGCCCGAATTCAGAAAGAGAGGGCTGATGGGCGAGCTTATCGAATATACCAAAATCTACTGCTTTGACTCGGGCTACAGGTATATTTTCCTGGTTCCGGGCAACGAAGGTCTGTATGAATATTACTCACGCTTCGGCTTTGTTTCTGTTTTTCAAAAGCAACGGATCACATTGGATCTGACAGGTTTTGAAAATAAAAGCTGTGATTTATCACTCTCTGACGATCTCCTGACGGTAAAAAAGGCTCTTGTCTCAAATATCGATGCCTTTGTTTTTGATGACGGAACGATGGAATATACCATCGCCGAGCACAGATTCAACGGCGGCGAAGTCCTGTGCGTTGACAACGGGAGCGAAAAAAGCATTGCTTTTTACAGCTTCGACGGTCGAGATATTTATATTAAGGAGTTATTGTCCGATATTGGAATTAACACTCGATTATCGGTGTATTTATTTAAAAAATATATGCCTGAAAATATTTACATTTTGTGTCCGATAGTGTATAATAGTGTGGATAATGAAGCAATATATACTAAATGTGGTATGATTTGCCCAGCGAACCCCTCCGAAAGTGAGGAATTGACCCGCTGTTCGGCTTCATACGCGGGAATGTATCTGGACTGAGAGGTATAGTATGGTCTGTGTTTTTATTGCAAACGGAACAGAGGAGATCGAGGCTTTGACGCCGGTCGATTTTCTCAGGCGTTCGGGGATCGAGGTCGTAACAGTCGGCGTAGGCGGACTTACGGTAAAAGGTGCTCATGATATCGCCATAGGCTGTGATATCGCAGAAAAGGACCTTGAACCTGACGACAGGCTCGAGGCGGTCATTCTGCCCGGCGGTATGCCCGGTACACTCAATCTTGAGAGCTCCGATGCTGTCAACAGGGCAGTTGACTACTGCGTTGAAAACGGTAAGCTCATCTGTGCCATCTGCGCCGCCCCTTCCATCCTCGGGCATAAGGGCCTGCTTGAGGGCAGAGAGGCGTGCTGCTTCCCCGGCTTTGAAGGTGAACTCAGGGGAGCGAATGTTTCAGAACGCTTTGTCTGCAGGGATGAACAGTATATCACCGCAAAGGGAATGGGCAGCGCCCTTTCATTCAGCCACGCGATAGTTTCGGCACTAAGGGATAAAAAAACCGCTGACAGAGTCAGAGATTCACTCCAGGTCTCTGTTGACTGACGAGATAAATATTTCATTTGATCGTTCGGGAGGACAAGCATGAAAGACGATAAAGGAAGAGAACTGCCTGAATACGATATCGACAAGCTGATTGAAGAGTATTCGGATAAGAACAGAACCAATGGATCTCCCCGGAGCGCCGCGTCGGACGATTTTTCCGATATCAGGAAGAATTCGGTCAGCGGCTTTGATCCGGACAGGCCGGTTCAGCCTGCCCCGAAGAAAAAGTTTGTCGTCCATATTGACGAGAGCCTTATCGATATGCCCGATTCCCGGGACGAGAAGCCTTCCTCCGGCGGGATCTATTTCTCAAATTATCAAAAGAAAAGGTCGCAGCAGTCCTCGTCATCGGACAGAGCCGCTTCCTCCAAGACATCCGCCGGCGTCGGATATTCCGCTTCTGCTGCAGATGGTAAGGACGGAAGGATCAAAAAAACAGCTAAGGCTATCCGCAACAGGGGAGGAAAGACTGCCGCCGCATTTCTGGCGTTCATAGTCATCGCAACAGGCATCTTCTCATATATCGGCATCAGCTGTATAAACGACATGCTCGCCATCAACAGGAAAGAGGACGTTGTATCTGTCAATATCCCCGAGAATTCCGACTGCGGCGACATACTGAATATCCTCAAGGACAACGGCCTTATCAGGCAGAAGACATTCTGCAAGGCCTTCACAAAATACAGAGGCTTTGATAAGAATACATATCTGAGCGGAGTTTATTATCTGAATGCAAAAATGGGCGTTGAGGGTATGCTCAGAGAGGTCATGGCGGCTCCGGTTGAGGCTGATACCATCACCCTTAGTTTCCCCGAGGGCTGGACGACTCAGCAGATCTTCGAAAAGCTTGAAAAGCATGAGGTGTGCGATTCGAGCAAGCTTTACACGGCAATGATGTCCGCCGATTTTTCATACAGCTTTATCAACAACATAACCGACAAGCAGTCCCGGTATTTGAAGCTTGAGGGATATCTCTTCCCCGACACCTATGACTTTTATGTTGACGCGGATACAAACTATGTTATCAAGAAGTTCCTCGGTAACTTTGCCGATAAATGGACACCCGAATATGATGCGAGAGCTGAAAAGCTCGGTTACACCATGGATGAGGTAATAACAATAGCGTCCATAGTTCAGAAGGAGGCCGCAAACAGCGAACAGATGAAAACGATAGCCTCCATCCTCTACAACAGACTTTCGGATCCCGCCAATTACCCGACCCTCGGCTGTGACAGTACTGCCATCTATATCAGCAATTACGTCACTCCCGTCGTCGGAGAGGCTCAGGGCAGCTATTACTACAGTCAATATAATACGAGCGCCGTCAAGGGTCTGCCCCCGGGACCGATCTGCAATCCGGGTATGGACGCTATCAAGGCGGCTCTCTATCCCGCCGATACTGATTACTACTATTTCGCTCACGATGAGAACGGCAAGATATATCTCTCCAAGACCTTCAAGGAGCATAAGAATAACCTTGTTAAGATCATCAAAGAGAATAACGAGCATTGATAAAAACGACTATGCAGGATAATAAAAAGAGATTCCCCGAGCTGCTGTCACCGGCAGGGGATATGGAAAGATTTTATAAAGCAATATCATTCGGTGCAGACGCCGTATATCTCGGCGGCTCCGCCTTCGGAATGAGGGCAGCTCCTGATAATTTCACCTTTGATGAGATGAAGCGTGCCGTTGCATTCGCCCACGAAAACGGGGCTTCGGTCTATCTCACCTGCAACACAGTGCCCATGAACGCGGAGATGAAGCTCCTTCCGGATTTTCTGATGCAGGCTGCCGACTGCGGCGTTGACGCTTTGATCGTCACTGATATCGGCGTAATGACGCTTGCAAAAAAGTACGCGCCTCAGATCGATATACATATCTCCACTCAGGCCGGCGTCACCAACTATCTTTCTGCTCTCGCGTGGTACGAACTCGGAGCCAAAAGGGTCGTTACCGCCAGGGAGATATCCCTTGAGGACATCGCAGAGATCCGGGCAAAAACACCCGGGGAGCTTGAAATCGAATGCTTCGTTCACGGCGCCATGTGCGTCTCCTTCTCCGGCAGGTGTCTGCTGTCAAATTATCTTACCGGGCGCGACGCCAACAGGGGAGACTGCGCCCAGCCGTGCAGATGGGAGTACTATCTCTCTGAAAAGACGAGGGAGGGGCAGTATTTCCCGATCAGCGAGGATAAGAACGGAACCTACATCATGAATTCCAGGGATATGTGTATGATCTCTCACATACCCGATCTTGTCAAAGCCGGTATTTCAAGCTTTAAGATAGAGGGCAGGGCGAAATCCGCCTATTATACTGCCGTGGTCACAAACGCCTACAGACAGGCGATCGATGGCTATCTGAATGATCCGAGCGATTCATATGTGCCGGAGGAATGGATACTGCAGGAGATGAACAAGGTCAGCAGCAGGGAATACTGCACCGGTTTTTACTACGGTCACCCGACCGAAAATGCTGAGATCTTCTACGATGGAGGCTACAGCAGGAGCTGGACTTTTATCGCCGAAGCCCTTGATTACCGGGACGGCAGGGTCTATCTCAGGCAGAGAAACAGATTTTTCGAGGGCGATGCTTTAGAGGTGCTTGTGCGAGGCGCTCGTCCCTACACGGTGACGGTCGAGGATCTGCGCGACGACGAGGGCAATTGTATCGAAAATGCTCCCCACGCCATGATGCTGTGCAGCTTTAAATGTGATAAACCGATTCTAAAAGACGCTTTGCTGAGAAAGGCGCTCTGAATACGGAGGCAGCGGTATGTATTTAAAAAGAATTCTCGAGGGAATAAACTATATTTGCGAGCACGATTCCAACCCCAAGATCGACGATATTATTTACGATTCCCGCAATGCGAGACCGGACGTTATGTTTGTCTGCCTCAGCGGTGCAAGATATGACGGCCATGAATTTGCGGCCAACGCCTATAAAAACGGGTGCAGGTGCTTCATGGTTGAGCATCCGGTCGATCTCCCTGAGAATTGCATACAGATTATCGTTGAAAATACCAGAGCTTCTCTCGCTGTCGCCTCAGTAAATTTCTTCCGTCATCCTGCAAAAGAGATGAAAATAATCGGTGTGACAGGTACAAAGGGAAAAACCTCAACCGCCCATATCATAAGAGCGCTGATCGAGGAAAACGGTATAAAATGCGGAATAATCGGAACCATCGGCGCATTTTACGGCGATGTGAATATAAAAACCGTGAACACCACACCGGAGAGCTATGAGCTGCAGAGAATCTTCCGCGCGATGGCCGACAACGGCTGTAAAGCCTGCGTTATGGAGGTCTCGTCCATAAGTCTCATGGCGCACAGGGTGGACTGCCTTGAATATGACGTCGGTGTATTCACAAATCTCTCTCCCGATCATATCGGAACCAACGAACACCCGGACTTTGAGGACTATATGCACTGGAAATCCGTTATGTTTGAGAGGAGCAAAAAGGCTGTCGTCAACATTGACGATCCGGCATATGAGAATATGCTTGCCGCCAGCAATGCCGAGGTGATCACCTACGGCGTTGAACAGTCGGACGTCAGAGCCGACGATATAAGGCTGATAAAAACTCCGAGGTTTATCGGCGTATCATTCAACTGCACAGACTTTGGAAAGACATACAGGGTCGAAGTATCCCTGCCCGGCTATTTTAACGTGCACAATACGCTTGCAGGTATCGGAGTCTGCGACGCTCTCGGTATCGACGCGCACAGCCACATCGACTGCCTCAAGGAGATCAGGGTCAGCGGCCGGGCCGAGTGCGTATACGTAAGCGACGACTACGACGTAATAATTGACTACGCCCACAACGGTCTAAGTATGAAAAGCATGCTGGATACCCTCAAGGCCTATCCGCACAACAGGATTATAGCTCTCTACGGATCTGTCGGCGGTAGAACCAGGCTGCGCCGCAAGGAGCTCGGGCTTGTCACGGGTAAGGAGTGCGATCTTTCCATCCTCACGTCCGACGATCCGGAATTCGAGGATCCAAGAGATATAATCAGAGATATAGCCGTCTATGTTGAAAAAGCCGGCGGCAAATATGTCGGTATTCCCGACAGGGCTGAGGCTATCGAATATGCTCTGAATCAGATGAAGAGCGGAGATATTCTCCTTCTCGCAGGAAAAGGCCATGAGCAGTATATGAAGATCAAGGGAGAACGCGTTCCGTTCTCGGAAAAAGAATGCATAGAAAATTTCAAAAAAAGGAGAGCGCGCTGACAATGTATGCTTTTAAAGAGGAAACCGACCTGCAGGCATATGATTCTTTTTTGCTTGCAAACGGCGGAACATATATGCAGTGCTCGCTCTGGCCCAAGGCGAAGCCGGCCTGGTCGCCGCATTTTTACTGCGGTACCCTGGACGGAAAAAGGGTCTTTGAGTGTCTGATACTCGGCAGGAGGCTTCCGCTCGCAGGCCTGATATGGTATATTCCGGACGGGATGATCTGCGATTACGGCAACACTCAGCTCCTCTCCGAATTTACAGATTTTATACGCGGCGAGATGAAAAAGTTCTCGGTTACGGCTCTCTTGCTTGACCCGCATATCCCTCTCAGGATAAACGGTGAATTCCAGGAGCATGGTCTGAATGTGCATAAGGAGCTGATTTCTCTCGGCTACAGGCTCAATCATAATATCGACACCTATATCTATAAGGCGCCGGTCCAGTATTATATCCCTCTCAGGGATAAAGAGACCGGAGAGAGACTGACCGCCGAGCAGATAATCCATAAATGTGAAAAGGGCGTCCGCTACAGCGTCAGGATAGGAGATCAGAGAGGCCTTGTCTCAAAGATCTGCACTTACGACGATATCAAAGCCGATCCTACGATCATCGACGACTTTATGCTCGTCATGGGCGACACGTCCGAGCGAAACGACTTTATGGAGAGAAGCGGCAAGTACACCCTCCATCTGATGGAGGTCTTTAAGGATTACATGGATATCTCCCTCGTGTACTATGACAAGGACGTCGACAGGGCTCTCCAGGATGAGAGGGACGCTCAGGTCAGCGCAAATCTGGCAAGGATGGAGACCGCCAACGAAAAGCTCAAAAAGAAGCTCACAAACGAGATCAACGCTCTGCAGCAGCAGACCGATAATTATAACAAAAGGCGCGCGATCGCCGACGGGTTTTCGGATAAGAGCAGGTTCTGCGTCGCCGCCGGACTGACTGTTCGATTCAACGGCATCGCCGGATGCATCTTCGGAGGCAGCAGAAACATTTTAAGGAACGAGACCCGGCCCAGCCATCTTGTCAATTATCTCAGACTGAAGAAGAGTATAGAGAGCGGCTGTGAAATACACGACCTCGGCTACGTCTTTGTTGACGAAGCGAAGCGCACGGACGACCCCGACAGTCCGCTCGGGGAGTTTAAGGTCAGGGATGACTTTGTCGGGATCAGGGATTTTAAAGCCAGCTTTAATTCTGACCTTATGGAATTTATAGGAGAGTACGCTCTTGTAAACAATAAATTTCTGTTTTCGATGTACAGTGATTTTGTACCGAAAGCAAGAAAGCTGAAAATCAAAATCACTCGTAAACTCAGAAGATGATCGAAAGGAGACAGATATATGCCTGACGCATCAGCCGCCGTAAAAAAGAAAAAGAAGCGAAAAAACAAGAACAGCATATCAAATTTCGGCGCGTTCTTGATTTCTTTGATTACTATAGCCTTGCTGATTTTGGTGATCGTATTCGGTTATGTGTTTATCAACATGATCGTTGTTGTCAACGGCGACCCGGTTATCAACCTCGAGAGCTCGAGAAACAATCAGAACCAGACCTCCTTCCTCTATGCGAATAATGAGGAGGGCAAGCAGATAGAGCTGCTTCGTCTTCACGGCGAGGAAAACAGGATCTGGGTCGATCTCGAAAAGATACCGGAAAACACCAAGAAAGCTTTTATAGCTCTTGAGGACAAGCGTTTTACCGAGCACAAGGGCGTCGACTGGTACAGAACTCTGGGCGTTATGGTAAAACAGAACGGCCAGGGCGGTTCCACCATTACCCAGCAGCTCGTCAAGAACCTCACCGGCAAGAATGAGGTCACCTTTGTCAGAAAGTACAACGAGATACTTTCAGCCCTCAATCTTGAAAAGAATTTTACCAAGGATCAGATAATCGAGGCTTATCTTAACACGGTTTACCTCGGTCAGGGCTGCTATGGTGTTGAGACGGCAGCCGAAACATATTTCGGAAAGTCCGCCTCGGAGCTGAATATTTCCGAGAGCGCGGTGATCGCCGCCATAACTCAGGCTCCATACACCTTTGAACCCTTCAATCACAGGGATAACAACCGCAAGAGACAGATGTACTGCCTTGACCTGATGCTTGAGCAGGGCAAGATATCTAAACAGGAATACGATGAGGCTGTGGCCTATGACCTGATATTTACAAATGATGCGGATTATGTACCGAGCAAGGAGGAGCTTGCGCGCCAGAAGCAGCAGAAAGAGGCCTCGGTTTCAACCGAGTTCCAGAGCTTCTACGTGGACTTTGTTATTTCAGACGTTATCGACCGTCTGCAGAGCGACCTCGGATACTCCTATTCGGAGGCCACGTCGATGATTTACGGCGGAGGTCTGAGGATATACACTGCCGTCGACCTTGACATTCAGAAAAAGCTTGACACGATCTACATAAATAAAACAAACTGGCTTGATAAGAACGCACAGTCTGCAACGACTGTTATGGATTACAAGGGACGCGTTGTAGCAATATGCGGCCAGGCCGGCGAGAAGGAGGGCAACCGAGTCCTCAACCGCGCCAGTGATTCTCCGAGACCTCCGGGATCGACTATTAAGCCACTGACGGCGTACGCGCCCGGAATAGAGCTGAATAAGATAAACTGGTCGACCTATGTCCGCGACTATTCGATCAGATATAACGGTAAATACTGGCCCAAGAACTATTCCGGCAACTACGGCTCGGGCGGCAACGTCAGCGTTCAGGTGGCTCTTGCAAAATCCCTTAACACCGTGCCGGCGAGGATCATAGTTAATATGCTCGGAACAGATACATCCTACGATTACCTTAAGAATAAATTCCACATATCTACCCTTGTGGATGAAAAGGACAATAGCCCGGCCCCGCTCACCGTCGGTTCTATGACCTACGGTATAACCTCGCTGGATCTTACGGCGGCTTACGCCTCGTTCGGCAACGGCGGTTATTACTACCATCCCTATTCTTTCTACTACATAGAGGATTCAAACGGCAAGGTTCTTATTGACAACAGAAATCCCAAGGGCGAACAGATCATTTCTCCCGAGACTGCCGAGGTCATGCTTCATTTGCTCCAGACGGTTACAACCTCCTCATACGGTACCGGCGTCGACTACAAGGTCAGGAATTTTGACACCTACGCCAAGAGCGGTACCACCGATAACAACTATGATAAGTGGTTCGTCGGAGGAACGCCTTATTATGTAGCCGCCACCTGGTATGGCTACGACGTTCCCAAGACCATCTATACCTCGCATAACCCCGCCGGTACGATCTACAGGACTGTTATGAACAAGATCCATTCAGGTCTGCCGCACAAGGAGTTTGAATATAAGGGCGACGCTGAGATGCACTATTACTGCACCAGCACGGGCAAGCTTGCATCGCGCAGTTGCTATTCAACGGCTGTCGGCTGGTACAAGAAGGACGAGCTTCCCGATTACTGCTCCGGCCACTACAGGAGCTACAGAAGAAGCTCTAATAATGATGAAGATTCAGACTCAAACGATACAGGATCGAACAACGATTCCGTAAGAGTAAATCAAAACAGCGATGATGAATAGAATTTGACTCCGAAACGGAGGCGGTCATATGATAATTATGTCGGTTGATTACGGTGATTCGAGAACCGGTATAGCGGTCTGTGACCGCCTCCAAAAGTTTGCTCACCCGGTCGAAGTGATCAAGGAAAGCTACGAGCCGAAGCTTATCAGCAGAATAGGCGAGATAGCAAAGGAGAGGGACGTTGGCCTGATTGTCGTCGGTCTTCCGAAAAACATGGACTCGAGCGAGGGGGAGAGAGCCGGAAAGTGCCGCAGCTTCGCCGCCGAAATCGAGAAAGAGACGGGTATCAAAACAGATGTAATTGACGAGAGGCTTACCACCGTTTCCGCGGCAAATTATCTCAATATTACCGACACACGCGGAAAAAAGCGCAAGGATATAATTGACGCTGTCTCTGCAGTTATAATCCTTCAGGATTATCTTGACTCCCGGAGGTGAACCGGTTCTGAAAAGTTCAGCTAAAAACATAATAGGCTCCGTTGTAACGTCGGCGCTTTTTACAGTCTGTGTACTTCCCGGCTATAATCTGATAGGTTCTCTTTTCAAACAGATCGGAGTTACTTTTTTACTGTCCCTTCTTATCTGCCTGTGCTTCGATTTGATTAAATTTGACGCTGTTTGCTTCGGTGTAGGGATATCGTTCATGTTTTGCTTCTGGACGGTTTACAGCTTGATTCTGCAGATCCGTTCCCATTTCGCAGCCAGTGATTTTTCGATCTGGTGGCACTACATTTTCTATTATGACAGGATCGCCCTGCTGTACGTTGCATGGTCAGCCTGTGTACTGTTCTTTATTTTCAAGCTTATTATTAAATCCCGCAAGGGAGATTATCTTTACGAGTATAAAAGGTTCTCAAAGCCTGCTTATTCAACCTTTATCGTTTTTTATCTTTTAACTCTTGTATTCTGCTTCGTTCTCTCAAGGCGACCCGCGACTGAGCCGCTGCCGGTGAACATGGTACCTTTCACGGCGCTGAGGGACGCATTCTTAGGCGACAGACTGGATTATGAGCTTGTTTTTCTCTTTATCGGAAATATAGCAATTTTTATTCCTTTAGGAATAATTTTAGGAGTATTGTTCAAGAAGAAAAGCCTTGTTCCTGTTTTTATAATCCCGGTAATTGTTACTGTCCTGATCGAGGTCTCTCAGTACTTTTTAAAGAACGGAAACTGCGATATCGACGACTGTATCCTGAATATCCTCGGCTCATACATCGGTACAGGATTTCAGTTTTTAGTGGACAAAGCCATATTCCGTGCGACCCGCGGAGAGGCTGATTCGGCTGTGATTCTTTCCGATTGATCTGTAGAAGCTTTCTCACATTTTTTGCTCACCTCCCGCATAGCTTTTTATGTAGGAGGTGTGATCATGAGGAACAAGCGCACGGGAATTATCGTTATATCTTGCATTATTTTACTCTTAATAATCAGTATTGTTATACTACACAGTTTGATCGGCAACTACATCCGGACCTCATCCGGTATAGCCTCCGGACCGACAGTCATTGTTGACGCGGGCCACGGAGGTATTGACGGCGGCGCCACCGGGGTCGACGGGATCGTGGAAAAGGATATCAACCTTGATATTGCTCTGAAGCTCCGCGATATTCTCTGCTTCTACGGCTTCAATGTCATAATGACGAGAACAGATGACAATCTCATTTTTGACAGTGACGCCGATACCATAAGAAAACAGAAGGTCTCCGATATCCACAACAGGTTCGATATAATAGAGAATAATCCCGAAGCTCTGTTTATAAGCATACATCAGAACAAATATCAGGATACTCGTCAATGGGGAACTCAGGTTTTCTATTCTGGTAACGATCCTCAGAGTGAGGTACTCGCAAATTCAATACAAGAATCTGTGCACGAAAAGCTGCAGCCCGACAATAACAGGCGTGTTAAAAAAAGCGGTACGGAGATTTATCTGTTGTATTACGCCAAAAGTCCCGCCGTAATGGTGGAATGCGGCTTCATATCCAACAGAGGTGACGCACAGAAGCTGAAAAACGATGATTACAGAATGAAAACGGCTGCCCTGATAGCAGACGGAATTATTAAATACACCGAAATGAGTGAAAAAAATGCCGGAAAAAGCTAAGACGGTCTATGTTTGCAATGAGTGCGGGCATGAAAGCGCCAAGTGGTACGGACGCTGTCCATCCTGCGGTGAATGGAATACCATGGAGGAAGCCATTAAGTCGCCGAAACGATCCGGCAAATCGGATCTTGGCTTTCAGGGTGCAGCCTCAGAGCACATCTTTAAGATCAGTGAGATAAAGAGCGACGATGAGGTAAGATATCTCACAGGCATGAAGGAGCTGGATCGCGTTCTCGGCGGAGGCGTCGTAAAGGGCTCTCTCGTCCTTCTGAGCGGTGATCCCGGAATTGGTAAATCCACTCTGCTTTTACAGATTTGCCAGTATCTGGGGCGCTCCCTGGATATTTTATACGTATCCGGCGAGGAATCCGCGCATCAGATCAAGCTCAGAGCTGCAAGGCTCGGAGTAGATACGGATAATCTGTCGATTCTTTGCATGACAGATATTCAAAAGATCTGCGAATATATGCGTACTCTAAAGCCGGGTATTGTAATCATAGATTCCATACAGACTATGAATATCAGCGAGATCAGCTCTTCGATCGGCAGTATAGCTCAGGTTCGCGAGTGTACAAACTGCCTGATGCAGACCTCAAAAGCCCTCGATATACCGACGATAGTCGTCGGCCACGTCAACAAGGACGGCAATATAGCCGGTCCGAAAGTGCTCGAGCATATCGTCGACGCCGTGCTCTATTTTGAGGGTGAGCGCCATCTGTCATACAGGATATTAAGAGCTGTAAAAAACCGCTACGGTTCAACCAATGAGATAGGCGTATTTGAAATGAAGGACGACGGTCTCTCAGAGGTCGAGAATCCCTCGCAGATGCTGATATCCGGCAGACCAAAGAACACCTCGGGCTCGTGTGTAGCCTGTCTGATGGAGGGGTCAAGGCCGATATTGGCTGAAGTTCAGGCTCTTGTGAGCGGCAGCGGTTTCGGAAATCCGCGCAGGACTACCAACGGCTTTGATTATAACAGACTCGCCATGCTCATAGCCGTGCTTGAAAAAAGATGCGGCTACATTTTTGCCAGCAGCGACGTCTATATAAACGTAGTCGGCGGACTCAGGCTCGACGAGCCTGCATCGGATCTGTCAGTCGCCCTGTCCCTGATATCGAGCCTGAAAGATACGCCGATAAAGGACAGTGTGATCGCCTTCGGTGAAATCGGTCTCGGAGGAGAAATACGCTCAATCGGAAGCTGTGAACAGAGAATCAAGGAGGCGGCGAGGCTCGGCTTTACCCGCTGTATTGTTCCGTATCATAATTATAAGAATCTCAATGATAAAATAAAAGCCCTGACCGAGGTAATACCGGTAAGGACTATCAGAGCCGCATATGAGGCGGCAACGTAACAGGGGAGAGGCAGATGCTTTTTTCGGGAAAAACCGTCATAGCTTCCGGTGAAGACGGAAGAATTACGGAAAAACTCCGCTCACTCGGCTTCAATGTGATCGAAACGATCAAGAATAACAACACGTCGGAATGTATCAGCTCCCATGCGGACTGTAACTATCTGCGTATAAATGACGTTATTTTCGTTGACGCAAGTCAGGAGGAGAATATTGTTAATTATTTCACAAATAGAGGAGGGCAGTATGATTATATAATAATTGAAGATCCCGTCAGATCGCCTTATCCTTTTGACGTAAGACTGAATTGCAGATTTCTCAGCTCGGGAAAGCTTATCGGCAGGATCGATTCAATAGCGCCTGAGGTAATAACCTATGCAGAAAAAACACATATTAAGCTCATTGATTGTAATCAGGGCTACGCGGCGTGCTCAACTGTGCCGGTATCCGATAACGCCGTTATCACGGATGATCCGTCTATCTACAGTGCCTGTGTGTCAAATGGAATTGATTGTATTGAAGTGAGCAAAGGCTCGGTAAAACTGAAAGGACAGGATTACGGCTTTATAGGAGGATGCTGCGGTAAAACAGATGATACCGTATTATTTACCGGAGCTTTAAATTCCCACAATGACAGTGAAAGGATAAAAGGATTCCTTAGGAAATATAATGCGGAATACATAGAGCTTACGGAGGACGTGCTCACAGACATCGGTGGAATGATCCTCACAGACTGAAACAGCTTTAATATGATGATTCAAGAAAGAATCGATACTAATATTTTTTGTTTAAACCTCCCCTGAATTATACAAAATATTTCTTTTGTATAATTCTTGATTTTTTTTTACCCCTATGATATAATTGATCAGCCGAATCCCGTAAAGGATGTGAAGATATGAGAAAAGAAGAATTTAAGGATCTTCCCTGCGATGTTCAGGATTTTTTGAATTATCAGAGCGTGGTCAAGGAGAAATCAAAGCTTACGGTTCTCGAATATGCTTCCGACCTCAGAACCTTTTTCAGATTCCTGTTGAAAAACAGAAAGCTCTGTGAAGCTGACACAGAGCTTGAAGACGTCGACATCTCCGGCGTCGAGCTTGACCTGATAAAAACGATCACTCTCCGCGACGCCTATGAGTTCCTCGCCTACTGCAGAAACGAAAGAGGAAATAATGCGGCTTCAAGATCGCGCAAGGTATCGTCACTGAGAGCGTTTTTCAAGTACCTGTTTGTAAGTGTAAAAAAAATTGACGAAAATCCGCTTGAAGAGCTCGAATCCCCAAAGCTTGACAAGTCCCTGCCCAAGTATCTTACGCTGGAGGAAAGCCTCCGGCTGCTCGAAAGCATTGACGGCAAGAATAAGGAACGCGACTACTGTATAATTACCCTGTTCCTGAACTGCGGACTGCGTCTCTCCGAGCTCGTTGGTCTCAATTATAACGATATCAGCAGTGACAACACGATGCGCGTAGTCGGCAAGGGCAGCAAGGAGCGTATCGTCTACCTGAACGATATGTGTCTGAACGCTGTAAAAGAATACATGAAGGTAAGGCCGGTCGAAGGCGTCAAGGATAAATCCGCGCTGTTCCTGAGCAATCGGAAAACAAGAATCAGCCCGAAAACCGTTCAGCACATAGTTAAGGAGTTCCTTGAAAAATCCGGACTCGGAGGACGCGGCTTTTCCACACACAAGCTGCGCCATACGGCGGCTACGCTTATGTATCAGGAGAGTAATGTTGACGTTTTGCTGATAAAGGAGCTCCTGGGTCATGAGAATCTTTCAACGACTGAGATATATACTCATATAGTTGATTCACAGTTGAAAAGCGCGGTCGATTCCAATCCTCTGAATAAGATGTCAAAAAACAAAAATACCGCCGAATAAGCCCTCAAGAAGTGCGCTCAAAGCCGCTGAAACCGGTATGATCAGATAATTCTTTAAAAAAGCCTTGTAGTAATCCGTGAAGCTGTAATCCGTAAGCCTTCCGCTTTTGGAAATGTTCTTCAGGATCAGCTCGGACATATTTATCGTCTCCCTGCAAGAGAGTACCATTGAGAGCAGGACGGCCACGGCGTAAGGATATATCAGAATAACGCAGAATGCCAGTCCCTTAAGCGTATACTCATTATACATATAATATGAAATGGAACCGATCATATAAGAAAACATAAATGTCACCGCATTTGAAGCAGCTCCGCCGAACAGACTCAGACCGAGAAAAAACAGTATCACCTCAAGCGTCGTAGGAATCAAAAGGTATCTGAAAAACACAACCGTGAAGGAAGATACTCCTGAATCGAGGAACAGCCTTATGTACTCGGTTATTCTGAGGTACAGTCCCCCCTCCCCCTTTCCTGCCGCGCAGCCGAGGATCAATCCTGTGAGTGAAAACATCGTCGGAATCGCTATTTTCCAATTTAAAAGAATATTATCAAGCTTCAGCTTGTACCGGTGAAAATTCAACGGTTTCTTAATACCTATTACAGCCATGATCTGCCTCCTTTTCTTTATGGTCTATAATATGCAGACAAGCATAAAAAAATACCGTTCCCGATCAATAGGAACGGTATTTGCGTCTTATATGCTTATTTTGTACCGAAGATCCTGTCGCCGGCGTCGCCGAGACCGGGAACGATGTAGCCGATCTCGTTGAGTCGCTGATCCTCTGCCGCGCAGTAAATATCAACGTCCGGATGTGCCTTTTCAAGAGCCGCAAGTCCTTCGGGGGCAGCGATTATTCCCATAAACTTGATTGATTTTGGATGGCGCTTTTTGATCTGTGTTATGGCGTCTATCGCGGATCCGCCGGTGGCGAGCATGGGATCGAGAACTATAACGTCTCTCTCGGAAATATCGGCGGGAAGCTTACAATAATACTCTACGGGTGTCAGCGTCTCGGGGTCGCGGTAGAGACCGATATGTCCGACACGTGCCGAGGGTACAAGCTGCAGCACGCCCTCAACCATTCCGAGTCCAGCTCTGAGGATAGGCACAAAAGCCAGCTTCTTACCTTCAAGATTGTGAGCGATGCACTTTGCAACCGGAGTTTCGATTTCTATCTCCTGAACCTGGAGATCTCTTGTCGCCTCATAGCACTCAAGCATGGCTATCTCACTGACAAGCGCTCTGAAATCCTTTGACGGTGTGTTTTTATCCCTGAGGATCGAGAGCTTATGCTGGATAAGCGGATGGTTAGTGATTGTTACAGTAGACATATAAATACCTCCGATTATATATTTTCATTTTCAATAGCCGTTATTTTATCGATTCTTCTCTGATGTCTGCCGCCGCCCTCGAAGCCGGTGTTCAGAAATACGTTTACCAGCTCGTTGGCGAGCCCCGGGCCTATTACTCTGCCGCCCAGGCAAAGGATATTGGCGTTGTTGTGCATACGGGTATACTTCGCGCTGAAATAATCGGAGCAGCAGGCAGCCCTGACGCCCTTGACCTTGTTGGCGGCTATGCTGATTCCTATACCGGTTCCGCAGCAGAGTATGCCGAGGCTCCCCTCCTGAGAGGTAACCGCCTTGCCCACCTTGTATGCAATATCGGGATAATCCACTGCTTCCGGAGAAAAGGTTCCGTAGTCTGTCACCTCGTAATCACCGCAGGATTCCAGAAAACTCTTTATAGACTCCTTCAACTCATAGCCGCCGTGATCGGCGCCGATAGCGATCTTCATCAAAGCTTACATCCCCTTCTGTTTTTTTACAAGCTCACGTTCCGCCTGTGGAGGCCTGAGATACGTCGGTCTGAGCTGTGCGCCGGAGACATACGCCTCGCTGTTGAGGCGCTCAGCCGCGCGGCAGACAGATACGGCGGATTGATATCTGCGCGCCTCGTCGGCAAGAACAACGTCCTTATGCGACCAACCGAAGCTATTATAACATATTTCGGCACCGTCGCCAACAAAAATTTTGATTTTTTTATAAATATCGAGTTTTTTTTCAACGTCTGAAAACGGCAGAGCAGTATCGGGAGCCAGTCTTTTTACCGTTCCGCACGTTATGTCAAATACCGCCCCGTAGATCTGTGAACACCTTGCATCCATGGCGGCAAAAACCGTGCAGTCCGTATCGCAGTAATTGTAGGCGAGGGATTCCAAAGTGGAGATCCCGGCGCATGGAATTCCGAGGACGTCGGAAAGTCCCTTTGCGCACGCCACGCCTATCCTGACGCCGGTAAAGGATCCGGGACCCGTATTGACAGCGACCAGATCGATATCGTTCAGGCCAATACCTGCCGTGCCGGTTACACTCTCAATCATTGGAGCGAGCGTCCGGCTGTGTGTAAGTCCGTTATTTATATAAAAGCTCGAAAGGATAACTCCGTTTTGAATCACAGCCGCAGATGCTGCCCTGGCCGAGCTTTCAATTCCCAAAATCTTCAATTGCCCTGTCCCCCGTAATTGAAATAATCCTGTCGTTTTCTTTTTCTCCGGCTCTGATCTCAACCCTGATAATGTTATCAGGCAGTGCGTTTTCGATATTCTCGCTCCATTCGGTCACAATGACCGGACCGGAATCAAGGTATTCAAAGAAACCTGTCGAATACAGGTCGTCCCAGCCTGATATTCTGTACATATCAAAATGACACAGATTGACTTTCCCTGACCTGTATTCATTCACTATGGCGAAGGTAGGGCTGCTGACAAGGCTTTCATCTATACCGAGGCCGGAAGCAAGTCCCCTTGTAAAAGCCGTCTTTCCCATGCCCATCGGACCGAAGAGAGCTACAAAGTCGCCCATGCGAAGCTTTGAACCCAATTTCCTGCCGATCTCCTGAGTCTCATTAACGCTGTGGGTCACGAATCGGGGCATAGTATCACCTCTCACACTGTTTCCTTTCGATATTATATCACATTATTTTTATAAGTAAATAGCTTTTTCTTCTGTGATCACAAGCTTTGCCGGGTTATAATCAAGTCTGAAGCAAATATATTTTTTCTATATCACTTTTTCTCTTGAAAAAGAGAAAAATAACATATATAATATTTAAAGTATTAATCGGGAGGTGATACATTGAATAAGATCTTTTACTGGTTCAAGGATTTCATCAGCGGCACGGACAAGCTGCTGCTCGGGATCTGCGTATTTCTCTCCTGCTTCGGAACAGTCATGGTTTACAGTGCAACGCGGTTTACTCTTGCTGACGGAGCTTTCATTTCAAGAGACGCAAGGACAATGATCTTTGCAGTCATTCTCGGTGTATTTGCGGCTCTTGTGATCTCACTGATCGACTATGACGCTATGGCCCGACTATGGCCTTTAATAGCGATTTTCTGTTTGGGACTGATGGTATCCCTCTTTTTCTTCGGCAAGGCTCCCGACGCAAGATCGGACGCAATCTCATGGTTGAAGCTCGGCAGCTTTTATTTTCAACCCTCTGAGCTGTTGAAAATAGGCTTTATTATCACCTTTTCTGTACACCTTGATTACATCAAGCAAGACATCAACAAGCTTTCAAACGTAATTTTGCTCGGTATACACGCAATGATAGCGATAGGATTGGTCATACTCACCGGTGACCTTGGTTCAGCGGTAGTCTTTATGCTTATGACGGTGGGTATGCTGTTTACCGCAGGGCTCTATATAAGATACTTTATCTTCGGCGCCGGCGCTGTTGTACTTGTGGCTCCAATACTCTGGTTTGAATTTCTGTCCGACTTCCAGAAGGAAAGGTTCAGTGCGATCTATGCCCCCTCTACCCTCACTGAGGCGGCCTATGAAAAGGCCATATATCAACAGCAGCAGGGCGTCAATGCTATCGGTTCCGGAAAAATCTTCGGCCGTGGACTTTTCGAGGGAGTATATACTCAGAACGGCCTTGTCCCGGAGAGCGAGAACGATATGATATTCTCTGTCGTCGGTGAGGAGCTTGGCTTTGTCGGCTGCATTGCCCTGCTGATCCTTATCCTGTTTGTGGTCATCAAGATCTTTGTTGTGGGTCAAAAAGCGATTTCAATGACCGGTAAGCTTATTTGCAGCGCAGTGGCAACGATGATAACCGCGCAGGTCGTCATAAATATCGGAATGTGCACCAAGCTGCTCCCGGTAGTAGGTATTACACTGCCGTTTATGAGCGCGGGAGGCTCCTCAAATCTATGTATCTATCTCGCTATAGGATTGGTTTTGAGCGTTTACAGATTTTCACAATTCAGACAGCCGGTGGATTATAAATACGGCAAGCTCTATACTCCGTTCAGCGAGACATACTGAGCGTGAATTCAATATAAAGACAGGATGCAGAGAATCAGACTCTGCACCCTGTTTTATTCTGTAACGGCGTATTTTTTATCTGGATGATATATCTTCGGTTGTAAGTAAAGAGATCTTGCCCTCCTCAAGAGCCGAGACAGCCTTGTCATTGTCGTTGACCCTGACGACAGTCATCGCTTTGCCGTCTGCCTTGCCGATAAAAGCGTACATATATTCGATCTCCACTCCTGCGTCGGTCAGGATTTCAAGGGCTTTTGCAAGTCCGCCCGGACGGTCGTCAATAGCTATTGCAAGCACGTTGCTGCATTTAACTATCACACCCTCCTTTTTGAGAATCTCGACAGCCTCGTTCGGCTTGTCAACGATCAGTCTTAGGATGCCGAATTCAGAAGTATCTGCCAGTGACAGGGCGCTGATATCGATGCCGTTTTGCGCCAGTGCCTTTATAATAGCCGCCATTCTGCCGAATTTGTTTTCAACAAAAACCGATATCTGCTTAACGAACATAATGATTCCTCCTTACAGCTTTCTGTTGTCTATAACGCGCTTCGCCTTGCCTTCACTGCGAGAAATTGATTTGGGATTGACAAGGTGGACCTTGACTCCGATACCAAGTACGGAACGAAGCTCGGAAACAATGT
The DNA here is from genome assembly GCA_017450135.1 of Clostridia bacterium. GTDB lineage: Bacteria > Bacillota > Clostridia > Oscillospirales > Acutalibacteraceae > CAG-488. Next base: position 25,411 of record JAFSXA010000243.1, read on the forward strand.
GCTTTTCGACCTTTTCAATGGACTTGACGTCATCGGTGAACATATTTTCATCGAGCTCAACGTCGATATCGAAGGTGTCTGTATTGTTTACTCTGTCAACGATTATCTGATAATTGGGAGTAATGCCGTTGCCTATCTTCAGCAGTACCTCCTCTATCTGGGACGGGAATACGTTTACGCCGCGGATAATGAGCATATCGTCGCTTCTGCCCATGGGCTTTGTCATTTTGACGTGCGTTCTGCCGCAGGGGCATTTTTCTCTTGAGAGAACGCAGATATCCCTCGTCCTGTAGCGAAGCAGAGGGAAGGCCTCCTTGTCGAGGCAGGTAAAGACCAGCTCGCCCTTTGAGCCCTCGGGAAGGACCTCGCCCGTGTCCGGGTCGATGATCTCAACGTAGAAGTGATCCTCATTGATATGCATACCGCTCTGTTCGGAGCACTCAAAAGCAACGCCGGGGCCGCTGATCTCGGTCAGGCCGTAGATATCGTACGCCTTGATACCGAGGCTTTCCTCGATGTGCTTTCTCATCTCCTCGGTCCAGGGCTCTGCGCCGAATATACCGGCTTTGAGCTTATTATCCTCGGGCTTGTAGCCTGCCTCTTTGAGTGATTCTCCTATGTAGGCGGCGTACGACGGAGTGCAGCAAAGTATGGTTGAACCGAGATCCATCATAAACTGTATCTGTCTGTCTGTGTTGCCCGAGGACATCGGAAGCGTCAGGCAGCCTACCTTGTGCGAGCCGCCGTGGATACCGGCACCGCCAGTGAAAAGGCCGTATCCGTAAGCAACGTGACATACGTCCTCGTTCGTGCCTCCGACTGCTACGATTGCTCTGGCACAGCACTCCTCCCATAGATCGACGTCGTGCTGAGTGTAATAAGCTACAACTCTTTTGCCTGTTGTACCAGAAGTGGATTGGATCCTGACACAATTCTTGAGATCGGTAGCCAGAAGACCGTAGGGATAACATTCGCGAAGGTCGCTTTTAGAGAGAAGCGGCAGCTTTTTGATATCGTCTACACTTTTGATATCGTCGGGAGTTACTCCCTTCTCATCCATAAGATCACGGTAATACTTCACGTTTTCATAAACGTATTTGACCTGCTTGACGATCTTTTCATTCTGTATCTCGAGAATTTTCTCGCGCGGGGCTGTTTCGATTTCGCGTTGGAAGTAGTTTTGCATATAATCGCTCCTTTATAAATTATTAAGACCTGCAGTTTTTATTCACCGAGGCTGTCTGTTATCCCGACCGTCTTGGTATCCTTATAGCAGATAAAGATTTCCTCTACGTCGGAGGGAACAGTCTTGCGGGTAATGAAGCTGACTATGGGAACAAGTATCAGGCCGCCTACCATCGCAATAACGCCCGAGTAAAGCGAATTTTTGAATATGAAGGAGAGGAAGGCGCTGCCGCTGACGTCCAGAACTCCGAGAGAAATAAAGAGCTGGATTATCTCGAGTCCGACACCGAAGATAAACGATACGTATACAGAGGCCTTTGTGGTTTTGCGGGAATACAGGCCGTACAGGAACGGGGCAAGGAAGCCGCCGGCGAGTGCGCCCCAGGAGACGCCCATCATCTGAGCTATAAACAGGCTCTTGCTCTTCGCCTGCTTGATGGCAATGATCGCAGAAAGAACTATGAATACAACAATGAAAATCCTCATTATCAGCATCTTTTTCTTCTCAGTGATCTCCTTCTTTGCAAGGGGAGAAATCAGGTCAAGCGTGATGGTGGAACCGCTCGTAAGTACAAGTGACGACAGAGTGGACATCGACGCTGAGAGTACAAGTACTATAACGACGGCGATTATGATATTCGGAAGCGTTGAGAGCATCTCAGGAATAACGGCGTCAAAGCCTTCTGCCGCAACGTCAACATTATAGAGTCTGCCGAAGCCGCCGAGGAAGTAGCAACCGCCTGCAACGATGATGGCAAAGAGCGTTGAAATGACTGTGCCCTTCTTGATGGATTCCTCATTCTTTATTGCGTAGAACTTGCCGACCATCTGAGGAAGTCCCCAGGTGCCGAGCGAAGTCAGCAGAACGACAAAGAGAAGGAATACGGGATTCGGCCCGAGGAAGGACGAGTAAGCACCTGCCCAGCCCTCTTCACCGTTGATCGCTGCAAGTGATTTTGTGGCCTCCATGAGTCCGCCGTTATCACGCAGTACGGCGCCGATAACAGCGCAGATACCGATAAGCATTATAAGACCCTGGATAAAATCGTTTGTGGCAGTTGCCATGTAACCGCCAACAATGACGTAGATACCGGTCAGAACCGCCATGATTATAACGCAGACCGAGTAATCAATGTTGTCGTACGCCATCGAAAACAGCCTTGAAAGACCGTTGAAAAGCGATGCGGTATAAGGGATAAGGAAAACAAAGGTGATTATCGAAGACGCGATCTTGAGCCCCTTTGAATGGAATCTTTCACCGAAGAAATCCGGCATGGTCTTGCTTCCGAGGTGCTGCGTCATGATCCTTGTTCTTCTGCCGAGCACGCTCCACGCAAGCAACGATCCGATAAACGCATTGCCGAGACCTATCCAAGTGGAAGCCAGTCCGAAATTCCAGCCGAACTGCCCGGCATAGCCGACAAAAATGACGGCTGAAAAGTACGAGGTGCCGAAAGCGAACGCGCTCAGCCACGGGCCCACCGATCTTGAGCCGAGGACAAAACCGTTGATGTCCTTCGCATGATGGCGTGAACGGAAACCTATTACCAGCATCAGCGCAAAAAAGCAGACAATTAGCGCGGTCGTGAGTATAGTTTTTGCTGTCATTTATATACCTCCTGTCTGAATCAGAATAATCCTGAGATTACTCCGTTTTCATCTACGTCTATGTTTTCAGCCGCCGGTACCTTCGGCAGTCCCGGCATAGTCATGATATCACCGGTCTGAACAACGATGAAACCGGCGCCGGCGGATACCTTGACGTTTTTGACTGTTATTTTAAACCTTTCGGGCGCTCCGGGTTTTGTTGGATCGTCGGAGAAGCTGTACTGAGTCTTAGCCATGCAAACGGGCAGCCCGTCGAAGCCGAGAGCCTTTATGTCGTCAAGCTCCTTTCTTGCCTTGGGCAGACATACAAAGCCGTCCCCTCCATAGATACGTCTGCAGACAGCGTCGATCTTTTCCTCGATCGTTGCATCAATATCATATGAGAATGTAAAATCGTTGGGCTCGTCACAGAGTCTTACGACCTCCTCGGCAAGCTTGGCGCCGCCCTCGCCGCCTTTTGCCCAAACCTCGGAGAGCACAACGTTTACCCCGAGCTTACTGCACGCGTCGATAACAAAATCGAGCTCTTCCTGCGTATCTGCCGGGAACCTGTTTACAGCGACGACGCAGGGAAGCTTATAGATGTTCCTGATATTTGAAACGTGCCGCAGGAGATTCGGAACTCCCCTTTCGAGTGCGCCCAAATCAGGCTTGGCAAGCTCCGTCTTTTTAAGTCCGCCGTGCATTTTCAGGGCGCGGACAGTTGCAACAACAACAGCGCATGAGGGCTTCAGTCCGGCATAACGGCACTTGATATCGAAAAACTTTTCCGCTCCGAGGTCTGCGCCGAAGCCGGCCTCAGTTACGGCGTAATCGCCGAGCTTCAGAGCCATACGCGTTGCCATTACTGAGTTGCAGCCGTGCGCGATATTTGCAAACGGACCGCCGTGGACAAACACGGGCGTACCCTCAAGAGTCTGAACGAGGTTCGGCTTGATGGCGTCCTTAAGAAGGGCTGCCATAGCGCCGACCGCTTTCAGATCGCCTGCGGTGACAGGCTGACCCTCAGTGTTATAGGCTACAATGATCTTTGATAATCTTTCCTTAAGATCCGTAATGGATGATGAGAGACAGAAAACTGCCATGATCTCGGACGCCACGGTGATATCGAAGCCGTCCTCCCTGGGCATACCGTTGACCCTGCCGCCCAGACCGTCAACGATGTTTCTGAGCTGCCTGTCGTTCATATCGACGCAGCGTTTCCAGGTTATCCTTCGGGTATCAATATTCAGGCTGTTTCCCTGATGGATATGGTTGTCGAGCATAGCGGCGAGCAGATTGTTGGCGGCGCCGATAGCGTGGAAATCACCTGTGAAATGAAGATTGATATCCTCCATGGGCACTACCTGGGAATAACCGCCGCCGGCAGCTCCTCCCTTGATGCCGAACACCGGACCGAGGGACGGCTCTCTGAGCGCCGCAACGGAGCTTTTGCCGATTTTACGCAGGCCGTCGGCAAGACCTATAGTGGTTGTCGTCTTCCCTTCTCCGGCCGGAGTCGGAGTGATAGCCGTCACGAGGACGAGCTTGCCATCCGGTTTAGTACAATCGTCAAGAAGTCTGTAATCGACCTTTGCCTTGTATTTACCGTACTGCTCGAGATATTTTTCATCAATACCGGCCGCTTCGGCGATATCGGTGATAGGTTTCATCACACATCTGTGAGCTATTTCAATATCAGATAAATATGCCATGGTACTCCCCTCCGGTTATTTAAAATACTTAACTGCGGATTCAAACATTTTCATATCATATTGACCGCAGACATTCTTATAAAGTCCGTTGCCTGTCCTTTCGGAATGACCCATTTTACCGAAGACCCTGCCGTCGGGAGAGGTTATGCCCTCGATCGCCATCATTGAATCATTGGGATTGAAGTGGACATCGGAGCTGACTCTGCCGTCAAGGTCGACGTACTGTGTGGCTATCTGTCCGTTATCGGCAAGCTTCCGTATCAGTTCTTTTTCGGCTATAAATCTGCCCTCGCCGTGGGAGATAGGCACGTTGTATATATCACCCACCTGAGTCGAAGCAAGCCAGGGAGACTTATTGGACGCGATCCGCGTCCTGACAATCCTTGACTGATGCCGGGCAATGGTATTGTATGTGAGTGTCGGGCAGTGCTCATCGGTA
>JAFSXA010000027.1 GCA_017450135.1 Clostridia bacterium
CCCTCCCGTGCTCGAGTATATAAAGGAAAGGAAGTTGTATCTTTGAACGGCTGGACGGACGAAAAGATCATAGAGCTTATACGGTCAAGGCTTTCAACCGAGCGCTTCGCGCACAGCCTCAACGTTGCAAACAGCGCGAGGGAGCTTGCCGAAAGATACGGCGCCGACGCGGACAAGGCGTACACGGCGGGTCTGCTGCACGACGTGATGAAAAACGCCGCGCCGGAGGAGCAGCTCGGGCTTATAAGCTCGGCGGAGATCGAGCTTATGCCCGCCGAAAAAGCGAATCAAAAGCTCTGGCACGCAATAGCCGGAGCCGCCTACATAAAATTTGTGATGGGGATAAACGACAGGGAGCTGCTGCGCGCCGTGCGTTACCATACCACGGGCAGGGCGGAGATGAGTACGCTGGAAAAATGCGTATATCTTGCCGATTTTATATCGGCAGAGCGCAAGTATAACGGTGTTGACGAGATGCGGAGACTCTGCGGCATTTCCATGGAGGACGCGATAATCTACGCTCTGTGCTTTGAAATACCCGATCTTGTCGCCCGCGGCCAGGTCATTCATCCCGACAGCATCGACCTCTATAACGAGGTCATGATAAACAGAACCCGTCGGAAAGCCTGACGGGGCGCAAACACGGCAAATCGGAAGCGGAGCGCAGGCGTTCCGTCATTCAGAATAAACAACCAATATCAAAAGGAGGAATATTTATGACGTCACTCGAAAAAGCAAGGAGCATCGTAAAGATACTTGATCAGAAAAAGGCGGCGGACATCACCCTTATCGAGACCAAGGAGCTTACCATCGTTTCGGATTATTTTGTAATTGCAAGCGGTACCTCGGGTACCCACGTCAAGTCCCTCGCCGACGAGGTGGAGGACGAGATGTCAAAGCTCGGCGTTGAGCCGGATCATATTGAGGGCAGAGCCACGGGCTGGATATTGCTCGATTACGGCTCGGTTCTTGTGCATATTTTCCAGCCGGACACAAGGGAGTACTACAATCTTGAAAGACTCTGGAGCGATGCGGACAAGGTTGACATCTCCGATATCGTCACAGAGGACTGACGGCCGGCAGAACACATTCGGAGGGGTTTATCAATGGGCTACGATTTTAAATCAGTTGAGAAAAAATGGCAGGACAAATGGGAGGAAAAGGGTGTTTTCAAGGCGGTCGATTTTTCGCCCAAGCCCAAGTTTTACACTCTTGTCGAATTCCCTTATCCCAGCGGCGCAGGTATGCACGTCGGCCACATCAAGGCGTATTCCGGCCTTGAGGTCGTCAGCAGAAAAAAGAGGATGCAGGGCTATAACGTCCTGTTCCCGATAGGCTTTGACGCTTACGGACTGCCGACGGAGAACTATGCGATAAAGACCGGTATCCATCCGCGCAAGGTCACGGATATGAATATCGAAAAATTCACGAGCCAGCTTAAAGGGTAGGCTTTTCCTTTGACTGGTCGCGTGTTATCGACACCACTCAGGAGGATTACTACAAATGGACTCAGTGGATCTTCCTGAAAATGTTTGAGCACGGGCTTGCTTTCCGCGACAAGACGCTTGTCAATTACTGCCCGTCGTGCAAGGTGGTGCTCTCCAACGAGGATTCGCAGGGGGGCAAGTGCGACATCTGCCACAGCGACATCGTTCAGAAATCCAAGGACGTCTGGTATCTGCGCATAACGGAATATGCGGACAGACTGCTCGAGGGGCTCGACAGGGTGGATTACCTGCCGAACGTCAAGCTGCAGCAGAGGAACTGGATAGGAAAATCCACGGGCGCCTTCGTCGATTTTGAGGTCAAGGGCTCGGACGGCGAAAAGCTGAAGATATATACCACACGGCCGGACACTCTTTTCGGCGTAACCTTCATGGTTATGGCTCCGGAGCATCCGATGATAGACAAGTATGCCGACAGGATCTCCAATATGAACGAGGTCAGGGCATACAGGTCGGAGTGCGCCAAAAAGACGGAGTTTGAGAGGACGCAGCTTGTCAAGGACAAGACCGGCGTCAGGCTCAGCGGCCTCTCCGGCATCAATCCCGTCAACGGCAAGGAGATACCAATATACATTTCCGATTACGTCATGATGGGCTACGGAACAGGCGCTATCATGGCTGTGCCCGCCCACGACGAGCGCGACTACGATTTTGCCAAAAAGTTCGGCATAGATATAATCGAGGTCATCAAGGGCGGAGATATATCCAAGGCGGCTTATACCGGCGAGGGCGAGCTTGTGAACTCGGATTTCCTTAACGGTATCGACAATAAGAAGGAAGCTATTGAAAAAATCACGGACTTCCTTGCTCAAAAGGGCATCGGTGAAAAGGGCGTACAATTCAAGATGAAGGACTGGGCGTTCAACCGCCAGCGTTACTGGGGCGAGCCCATCCCGATAATCTATTGTCCGCACTGCGGGATGGTTCCGGTTCCGTATGACGAGCTGCCGCTCAAGCTCCCGGAGGTCGCGGATTTCCGCCCGGGTCAGGACGGCGAAAGCCCGCTTGCGAAGATAGAATCCTTTGTCAACTGCAAATGCCCGAAGTGCGGCGCCGACGCAAAGCGCGAGACAGACACCATGCCTCAGTGGGCAGGCTCCTCATGGTATTTCCTGAGATACATGGATCCGCACAACAACGAGGCATTTGCCTCCCCGGAAAAGCTCAAATACTGGGGCGAGGTTGACTGGTACAACGGCGGCATGGAGCACGTCACACGCCATATGATCTATTCAAGGTTCTGGCACAAGTTCCTCTATGATATCGGCGCTGTTCCGTTAGACGAGCCTTATGCCAAGAGGACGGCTCAGGGACTCATTTTAGGCCCCGACGGCGAGAAGATGAGCAAGTCCAAGGGCAACGTGGTGGATCCGAACGACGTCGTCGACGAATACGGCGCGGACGTGCTGAGAACCTACGTCCTGTTCATGGGTGATTACGAAAAGGCGGCTCCGTGGTCGGAGTCCTCGGTCAAGGGCTGTAAGAGATTCATCGACAGAGTATGGGGTCTGAGAAACATATTGACCGACGGCGACGAATATTCCGCAGAGCTTGAGAGCGCAGTGCATAAGACGATAAAGAAGGTTTCAAGCGACATCGAGGCGATGAAGTTCAACACCGCCATCGCCGCGCTGATGACGCTTATAAACAAGATATATGAAAAAGGCTCCGTCAACCGCGCCGAGCTAAAGGCTTTCCTGACGCTGCTCAATCCGTTTGCTCCCCACGTTACGGAGGAGCTCTGGTCGCTGGAGGATTTCGGCGGTATGCTTGCCGACGGCAAATGGGTGGATCACGACGAGTCCAAATGCGTTGACGACACGGTGGAGATAGCCGTGCAGATCAACGGCAAGGTCAGGGCAAAGATCAACGTGCCTGCGGATATCGAAGCGCCGGACGCGATAGCTCTTGCAAAGGAGAATGAGACCGTCGCCGCGGCTGTCGCAGGCAAAAGCGTGGTAAAGGAGATCTACGTCAAGGGCAGACTTGTGAACATAGTTGTAAAATAATCGAAATGTTGAAAATTACTTTCATAAAAGCTATTGACATTGACTTTACCGTGTGCTACAATTAATCAGATATTAAGAATTACCCCTGCAAACAGCGGAGGGAGGGAATACGGTGAGTCAGGTAAAAGTTAAAGAAGGCGAATCATTGGATAACGCTCTCAGAAGGTTCAAGAGACAGACCTCAAGGGACGGTGTTATTCAGGAGGTTCGTAAAAGAGAACACTATGAAAAGCCTTCTGTAAGACGCAAGAAAAAGTCAGAGGCCGCCCGCAAGAGGAAGTTTAAGTAAGCTTCAGGCGCGCCGCCCGTTTAAGGCCGGGCAAAAACAGAACATAAACAAGCAGGGCGCAGAGACCGAACTTTGCACCCTGCCGTTTTTTTCAGAGAGGTATCGTTATGCTTAAACAACTTATGGAAAGGCTGCCCTCAAAAATCGACGGGCTTCTGATATCGTCGGAGGTCAACCGCCTGTTTCTGACGGGCTTCAGATCGTCGGACGGGTATCTTCTTGTCACATCCGGAGGCTCGGTCTTTCTGACCGACAGCCGATATATCGAGGAGGCGCGCCGCGTTGTGAAGTGCTGTGAGGTTCGCGAGTTCACAAGCTTTTCGGCGCAGATGCCTCAGCTTTGCAGGGAGTTCGGCTGCCGCAAGCTCGGCATCGAGAGCGAGAGGCTCACCGTCAGCAGTTTGAAGGCTTTCAGGAGGGAGCTGACGGGAGTCAGCGTTACCACGGTCGGCACGGACAGGCTCATAAATTCCCTGCGCAGCGTCAAGACCCGCGGGCAGGTGGAGAACATCCTTGCCGCCCAGTCGATAGCCGAAAGGGCATTTGAGCATATCAAGGGCTTCATAAAGCCCGGCGTTACCGAAAAGGAGATAGCGCTTGAGCTTGATTTCTTCATGCTCTCACACGGCGCGGAGGCTCTGTCGTTCGAGACGATCGCCGTCAGCGGAGCCAACACCTCCAAGCCGCACGGTGTGCCGACCGACAAAAAGGTTGAATACGGCGATTTTGTCACGATGGATTACGGCGCCGTGTTCAACGGCTATCACTCCGATATGACGCGAACCGTCGCCGTAGGCGCGGTGACGGACGAACAGGCGAGGGTATACGATATTGTGCTCAGGGCTCAGCTCGCCGCGCTCGAGGTTCTGCGCCCGGAACTTCCGTGCTCGGAGGCTGACGCCGCCGCAAGGTCGGTGATATCCGACGCAGGCTATGGGGACTTCTTCCGCCATTCCACGGGGCACGGAGTGGGCGTTGAGATCCACGAAAACCCGTATTTGTCGCCCAAGTCAAAACAGAGACTCTGCCGCGGAAACGTCGTGACAGCTGAGCCGGGGGTTTACATCCCGGGTAAATTCGGCGTGAGGATAGAGGATATGGCGCTGATAACGGAAACGGGTTGTGAAAATCTGACAAAAACGGAAAAGACTCTTGTTATATTGTGATAGTTGACTAAAAGGTTACAATATGTTACAATAA
>JAFSXA010000244.1 GCA_017450135.1 Clostridia bacterium
CCGAAATGCCTTGAAAGCGTTATCTGTCAGACATATAAGGATCTTGAGATAATTTGTATCGACGATGAGTCTCCGGATAGCAGCGTGGAGATCATTGAAAAATATGCCGAAAAGGATGACAGGATAAAACTGCTGAGACAGAAGAATACAGGGCTTTCCGGCGCGAGAAATACGGGTATTGAAGCTGCGTGCGGCGATTATATCATGTTCGTTGATTCGGACGACTGGATCGACGCCGAGACCTGCGCCTGCGCCGTTGAGAATATTGAAAAATACAACGCCGACGTCTGCCTTTGGACATACGTCAGGGAGTATGCCGGATCATCCAGAGTCAAGAGGATTTTTGAATCGGACAGATTCTTCAATAAGGAGGACACTGAGAAATATATTCACAGGCGCATAGCCGGTCTCTCGGGCGAGGAGCTCAAGGATCCGGAAAACGCCGATTCCATTGTCACCGCCTGGGGCAAGCTTTACAGGACGGATATCATCAAGAAAAATGATATCCTTTTTGTGGATACCAAAATCATCGGTACGGAGGACGCGCTTTTCAACCTGCAATATTTCGGCTATGCGAACAGCAGCGTGTTTGTCAACAGACCCTTCAACCATTACCGCAAAACCAACGCGACCTCTCTCACGGTCAAATACAAGCCGCGGCTTTTCAGCCAGTGGAACACCCTTTTTGACATGATGGGCGATTATATCAGGGAGAACGGTTGCGGCAGTGATTTCAGTGACGCGCTTGACAACAGGGTGGCTCTTAGCATAATCGGCCTCGGTATGAACGAGATGAGAAACAAGGCGGGCAGAGCCGTGAAGATGAAAAATATCGGCGATATCATCCACAGCGAAAGATATGTGCAGGCTTATAAAAAGCTGCCTCTTAAATATTTCCCCCTTCAATGGAAAATCTTTTTTGCTTTCTGCAAACAGGGCAATACGGCAGGAGTTTATTGTTTGCTTGAAATCATGAAAAAGCTTGTTGACGGACGATGATTTTGAAAGGAATTCGATTATGAGCGAGCCTGTCAGAATACTAAATCTCTTTACGATCATGGATCGCGGCGGTGCGGAAACCATGGTGATGAACTATTACCGCAATATTGACCGCAGCAAGGTCCAGTTTGATTTTATGGTACACCGCGAGGAACGCGGAGCTTATGATGACGAAATAGAGAGTCTCGGCGGCAGGATATACAGGATGCGCCCGATCTATCCGCGTAATTTTATCGCCTACGATCGCGATTTGGAGCGGTTCTTTGATGAACATACGGAGTACCGCGTTATCCATTCCCATATGTCGGAGCTCGGTTATTTCGCCTTTCGTCAGGCCAAGAAGCACGGCGTCGGCTGCACGGTCTGCCACGCCCATAACGCGCCGCATTTCAAGAGTGAAACTGCTCTGGAAAGAGCAAAGGATCTGATGCGCAGCTATTTCAAGCGCAGTATCAGGAAATATACCGACCATATGTTTATCTGCGGCTACGACGCGGGCGACTGGCTCTTCGGCAAAAGGAACAGAAAAAACTTTGTGATGATGAATAACGCCATTGACGCTGCCCGATTCAACTGGGACGCCGTGAGGGCTCAGAAGCTCAGGCATGATTCCGCGCTTGAAAACAGCTTTGTGATCGTGCACGTCGGCAGATTCAACGCGCAGAAGAACCATACGTTTTTACTCGATATTTTTAAAAGCATCCTGTCTTATCGCCGCGACGCGGTGCTGCTGCTTGTGGGAACGGGCGAGCTTGAGGACAGGATAAAAAAGAAGGCTGAGATGCTCGGCATCGACGACCGCATCCGCTTCATGGGTACGCGCTCCGACGTCAACGACATCCTGCTTTTATCGGATGTGTTCGTTTTCCCCTCGCTCTATGAGGGGCTTCCCGTAACTCTTGTTGAGGCTCAGGCGTCGGGGATACGCTGCGTGATATCCGACGCAGTACCCGGTGACTGCCTTATAACCGGCAATGTTGACGTTGTCCGTTTGGAGGCCTCCGCAGACGAGTGGGCGCAGAGGGTATGCAGATACGCGAACGGTTACGAGCGACACAATATGTACAATGTGATAAAGGACAGGGGCTTTGATATCAAGGAAAACGCAAAGTGGCTGGAGGATTTCTATTTAAATGAACACTTCAAATAAAACTCTTACTGTTTTTACCCCCGCGTTTAACCGTGATTATTCTATCGGCAGGTGCTATGAAAGCCTCAAAAGGCAGACCTGCAAGGATTTCATCTGGCTCGTTGTCGACGACGGATCCACGGACAGGACGGCAGAGCTAATCGCCGACTGGCAGTCCCGCGAGGACAACGGCTTTGAGATAAAATACGTTTACAAGGAAAACGGCGGTATGCACTCGGCACACAACACCGCCTATGAGAATATTGACACGGAGCTGAACGTCTGCATAGATTCCGACGATTATATGACAGACGACGCAGTTGAAAAAATCATAAACTGCTGGAGGCAATACGGCTCCGATAAATACGCCGGGATAATCGCCCTTGACGTCTATGAAAACGGAAAGGTAATAGGTCTGCCCCTTGAGACAGACAGGTTCGATACTACCCTTTACGGGTATTACAGAAGGGGAGGCAAGGGCGACAAAAAGCTTATCTACCGCACGGATGTGATGAAAAAGTATCCTCCTTATCCCGAATTCGAGGGCGAAAAATACGTCGCTCTCTCCTACAAATACTCAAAGGCGGACAGGGAGTATACTCTGATAATAATGAACGAGCCGGTCTGCGTGGTCGAGTATATGGACGACGGCTCAAGCACCAATATGTACAGGCAGTATCTCAAGAATCCGCGCGGCTTCGCATTCCTGCGCAAGGAGAGCATGACGGAGGACAACGGCTTTGCCGATATGTTCAGAAACTGCGTCCACTATGTTTCGAGCAGTATTATTTCCGGAAACAAGCATTTCATTTCCGAATCGCCTAAAAAGTTCTGGACTGTAGCCGCCATACCTTTCGGCGCGGCTCTGACTATCTATATCAGGAAAAAATCCGGGAGCCGTCTCGCGATAGACGGCGACAAGAGCAA
>JAFSXA010000028.1 GCA_017450135.1 Clostridia bacterium
CCGCCGAGTCCCGGGCCGCCGCGCTGAACGTTGACGACGAGGGCGGGAAGGTCGCAGCCTGCAAGATAGGAGATACCCTCGCTCTTGAGCGAGACTCCGGGGCTGGAGGACGAGGTCATTACCCTCTTGCCCGTTGAGGAAACGCCGATGACCATATTAACAGCCGCAAGCTCGCTCTCGGCCTGGAGGAAGGTCCCGCCGATCTTGGGCATCCGCTTGGACATATAAGCCGCGACCTCGGTCTGCGGAGTTATCGGATATCCGAAATAATGTCTGCATCCGGCACGTATGGCCGCCTCGGCGATGGCCTCGTTGCCTTTCATAAGAACTTTTTCTGACATATAATCACCTCTCGACTTTAATTACGCAATCGGGACACATGGTCGCGCAGAATGCACAGCCAATGCATTTTTCCGGATCAGTGACCTCTGCCGGATGATGCCCCTTGGCATTAAGAACTGTCTCAGACAGCTTTACGATACCCTTTGGACAAGCGTTGACGCATAGTCCGCAGCCCTTGCACAGGTCAGTAGTAAAAGTTACCTTTGCCATTGAATTGCCTCCTAATTTATCTTTTTCTGCAACCGGAGCGGCAGAATATTATCCGTTTTTCCGAGCAGATCATTATATAAGCTTTCCTTGACCGTAGTCATTTTTAGCGGCAGTCCCGTTCTCTCAGAAATCTCGTCAGCATAGGGGAAAGACGCTGTGACATCAGCAGCCGTCGTCTCCTCGCCGAGGTTTGAGTTATTGACGATCGCCGTAAACCTCATGGAGCAGGCCGCTTCAATCTCTTTCATAACCTCAAGCACGCTCGCGGCGTCCCGGGTCAGAGGGCGGTACATATTGACGACCATCAGCATCTCATAGTTGTTCTCCTTCAATATGGATGGAGCGTAGCGGCCGAGGGCGTAAGCGCCTCTGTCATCTCCGCCGATATCGAGCACGGCGTATTCATCCCTATTGTCAGTGACCGTATACATGGCCTGCGGCAGAGAAGGAAGATCGACGTTGGAGCCTGCGTACTCTGAGGATATCAGACTGATACCGGCGGCCTTCAGCTCCTCCTCGCTGTCCTTAGTTCTGAAATACGGATTAACTATGTCGAGGTCTGCAATAACAACGGGCTTACCCTCTTTTTTCAGCCTGATGGCATAGTTTACGGCTATATTGGTCTTGCCGCTGCCGTAGTGCCCGGCAAAAAGGGTCACTCGCTTATACTCCATTATAACACCTCTTTCAAAGTAATTAAAGCTGATTTCTGATAATTTTTCCGCTTATTGTCTTCGGAAGCTCATCTTTGAATACAACTATTCTCGGATATTTATACGGAGCAGTATGCTTTTTGACGTAATCCTGTATTTCCTTCTTGAGATCCTCCGTACCCTCGGTGCCCTTTGTGAGGACGATGCTCGCCTTTACGACCTGCCCTCTGATATCGTCGGGAGCGGCGGAAACACCGCACTCAAGCACATAGGGAAGCTCCATTATAACATTTTCTATCTCAAAGGGTCCTATGCGGTAACCGGACGATTTGATGACGTCGTCTATACGGCCGACGTACCAGTAATAGCCGTCCTCATCCTGCCATGCAATATCGCCGGTATGATAGAAGCCGTCGTGCCAAACGTCGTCCGTCATCTCCTGCTGACCGTAATAGCCGAGGAAGATGCCGCAGGGCGTCCTCTCGGAAGTTTTGATACAGATCTCACCGGTTTCACCAATGTCGGCCTGAGTTCCGTCCGGACGAAGTATACTGACGTCATAGAGCGGACTCGGCTTGCCCATTGAGCCGGGCTTTGGCGTCATGCCGTCGAGAGTGGCAACTGAGAGGGTCGTCTCGGTCTGGCCGAAGCCCTCGCGCAGCTCAAGTCCCGTCGCGTTGCGGAACTGCCTGAACACCTCGGGATTCAGAGCCTCGCCCGCCGTTGTGGCGTGTTTGATCGAGCTGAGATCATATTTTGAAAGATCATCCTTGATAAACATCCTGTACATCGTGGGCGGAGCACAGAAGGTGGTGATATTATATTTGGCGAACATTGGAAGGATCTCCGATGCCTTGAACCTGTCAAAGTTATAGACAAATACGGCTCCCTCACAGAGCCACTGGCCGTAGAGCTTGCCCCAGAGAGCCTTGCCCCAGCCTGTATCGGAGATCGTCAGATGGAGCCCGTCCTTGCTCACGCAGTGCCAGTACTTCGCGGTTATGAAGTGGCCGAGCGGATATTTATAGGAATGGGTAGCGATCTTGGGATAGCCGGTAGTGCCGGAGGTGAAGAACATCAGCATGGGATCGTCGCCGCAGGGAGTATCGTCCGTTCTTCTGAACCGCCTTGTGAACAGCGAATACTCATCGTCAAAGCTGTGCCAGCCCTCTCTCTTTCCGCCGACAATGATCTTATTCTTCAGCGTGTGGGTCTTTTGATCCGCAATGTCGACCTGATGCGCCGTATCCCCGTCTGCAGTACACAGTATGGCGGAAACGCCGGCGGCCTCGAATCTGTATTCAAAATCGTGATCCATCAGCAGATTGGTCGCTGGTATGACTATCGCGCCGAGTTTGTGCAGACCGAGGATGGCAAACCAGAACTGGTAGTGCCGCTTGAGCACGAGCATGACCCTGTCGCCCTTCTTTATCCCGAGGGATTTGAAATAATTGGCCGCCTGGCTCGAATTTTCCTTGACGTCTTTGAAGGTAAAGACCCTCTCGGTGCCGTCGCGGTCAACATGGACAAGAGCGCGCTTGTCCGGCGATTTTCTGCCGATATTGTCCACGATGTCGAACGCGAAGTTGAACTTGTCCTCATTGTGGAAATCTATTGAGCAGAGATTTCCGTTCTCATCCTCATGCGGCTCGATGTATTTCAGGCAGACATAGTCGTCCTTAGTCTTGACGGCGTGGACGGTGCGCTTGTGGATGATATCCTCGACCTTGGCGTCGCTCGCCATAACCATCGCCAGGAAGGTACAGTCTCTGCCGTCGACGGCGATCATACCGTGGGGCGTGGAGCTGTTGTACATGATGCTGTCGCCCTCGTAGAGGACCTCCTCATGGTTGCCTATGCGGACGCGAAGAACACCGTTGACAACAAGGTCGAATTCCTGACCGGCGTGAGTCGTGGTCTGTATCGGTTTGTTTTCAAGCTCGGCGTTGTATTCATATCTTACCCAGTAGGGCTCGGCAAGCTTGCTGCGGAAATTCTGAGCAAGGTTCTGGATCTCGATGCCGTTCTCGTTGACCGTCATCTGCCCCTCGCCTTTTCTCGTGATCATATACGACGTAAGAACGGCGCTGTGACCCTCAAGCAGGTCGGTGATGCCTATATCGAAGGCAAGCGCGCACTTATGTATAAAGGTAAAAGGAAGATCTATGTTACCGGATTCATACTCATTGTATTGCTCGACGGTGACCTCGGTCTTTTCGGCCATTTCCTCAATAGAAAAATCACAAATCTCGCGCATCTCGCGTATTCGCTCAGCCACCTCATACAACTGATTATCTGTGTTTTTTTCCAACATGCTAAAACCTCCTTTAAAAAAAAATAACCGTCTCAAAGCTTGTAAACTTTGAGACGGATAAAGGTCCGCGGTACCACTCAAATTGCGCCCGGCTATCGCCTCGCGCCACTCATCAGGATCAGACAATCCCTAAACATTAACGCAGTTGTCACGGAAGAAACTAATCACTCTCGTTTTCATCTCTTCAGCTCGGAAGTGATAGGCACCTGTGCTCTGCATCTGCCGGCTCACACCAGCCGCCGACTCTCTGAAACAGTAAAGCACCGCCGTCTTCGTCATAGCTTTTAATAAATCATTTGTTGCAATGTATTATATACGCTTTTATATCAAAACGCAAGGTACATTTTGTAATTTACACATTAGTTATTGTAATGTGTTTAAAATGCGAATCAGGCGGTGACGACAGAATCCGCCTTTTGCAGGCCGTACTTTTTGACAGCGTCCTCGCGCATCTTGTATTTAAGTATCTTTCCTGCGACGTTCATCGGGAATTCATTTACAAAATCAACATATTTCGGCACCTTGTGCTTAGCCATGTTTTTGCGGACGTAATCCTTCATCTCCTCCTCGCTCATGCTCTCGCCGTCCTTGAGGATCACACAGGCCATTATCTCCTCGCCGAGCGCCTCATCCGGCACACCGATGACCTGAACGTCCTTGACCTTGGGATGCGTGTAGATGAACTCCTCTATCTCCTTGGGATAGATATTCTCACCGCCGCGGATGATCATATCCTTGAGCCTGCCGGTTATCCTGTAATTGCCCTCGGGGGTGCGGCAGGCAAGATCTCCGGTATGGAGCCAGCCGTCGCGGTCGATGGCAGCGGCGGTCGCCTTTGGCATCTTGTAATAGCCCTTCATTATATTATATCCCCTTGCGACAAATTCGCCGGTGACGTTGTCCGGACACTCCTCGCCTGTCTCGGGATCGACAATCCTGCACTCGATCTTCGGCAGAGCGTGTCCGACAGTCGCGACCCTGACCTCGAGTGAATCGTCCGCGCTGCTCATCGTGCAGCCGGGGGAGGCCTCGGTCTGACCGTATACGATGGTTATCTCGGTCATATGCATCTTTTCAACGACCTCTTTCATCTTCGAGATCGGGCAGGGCGATCCTGCCATGATGCCGGTCCTCATATATGAAAAGTCCGTCTTCGGGAAATCCGCGTGCTGAAGCATGGCGATAAACATGGTGGGCACGCCGTGGAAGGCGGTGATCCTCTCGTTATTAATGCAGGCGAGCGAGGATTTGGGCGAGAAATAAGGCAGAGGTAGAACCGTGCCCCCGTGGGTCATGGTGGCGGTCATAGCCAGCACCATGCCGAAGCAATGGAACATCGGCACCTGGATCATCATTCTGTCAGCCGTGGAAAGATCCATTCTGTCGCCTATGCACTTGCCGTTATTGACCACGTTATAATGGGTCAGCATGACTCCCTTGGGGAAGCCCGTTGTGCCGGAGGTATACTGCATATTGCACACGTCGTCCTTTTTGACAAGCGACGCCATGCGGTGCACCTCCTCAACAGGCACGAGCGACGCCTTGTTGAGCGCCTGCTTCCACGTCATGCAGCCTGCCTGCCTGTAGCCGACGGTTATAACGTTTCTGAGGAAGGGAAGCTTCCTCGCATGGAGCTTATCCCCCGGCTTGGTCTCGCGCAGCTCCGGGCAGAGCTCGTCGACTATCTCATCATAATGCGAATCGCGGTAGCCCTTTATCATGACAAGGGTGTGCGTATCCGACTGCCTGAGAAGATACTCCGCCTCGTGTATCTTATATGCGGTGTTGACCGTCACAAGGACGGCGCCGATCTTAGTCGCTGCCCAAAAGGTTATGTACCACTGAGGGATATTCGTCGCCCAGATAGCAACATGGCTGCCGGCTCTGACGCCCATGGCGACAAGGGCTCTTGCAAAGGTATCCACGTCGTCCCTGAACTCGGAATACGTCCTTGTGTAGTCGAGGGTGGTGTATTTGAAGGCGAGCTGATCCGGAAATTCCTCCGCCATACGGTCGAGCACCTGAGGGAACGTTTCGTCTATGAGCTCCTCCTTCTTCCAAATAAACTTGCCGGTGTGCGTTTTATTGTAGTAATACTTCTTGCCCTTGGACTGATCGTCATGCGCCTCCATATAGCTTTCAAAATGGGTCAGCACGATTTCTAGATCCTTGATATCGGCGAGCCAGTCGGGATCCCATTCAATGGATATGTACCCGTCATAATTGATGGAGCGCAGGGCGTCGGTCATGTCCTTCAGGGGAAGTCTGCCCTCCCCTATCAGCGTTCTCGCACCGTATTCCAGCGCGTCGGAAATATGCACAAGCTTGACGTAAGCCCCGAGGTTGGTAATGGTCGTCTCGGCGTCCTCGCCGCTGTTGAAATATGTCTCGTACATATTCCAGTCGGCGCCGACGGCGTCGCTCGCGAAATAGTTCAAAAGATCGCGCAGCTTCTCCGTACTGCCGAAAAGGCCCGTCGTCTCTATGAGTACAACGACATCGTTTTTCTCGCATTCGGGCAGGATCTCGGAGAGAAAATCCGTCACCGCATCGAAAGCGTCCGGCTCCGAGCTGACGGCCGCTGCCTTGATATAGGGCACTCCCACGTTGCGCGCAGCGGCTATGACGGATCCAAAGGCTCTGATGTTCTCTTCTCTCGCTGCGGGATCGGCTATATTACAGCCGGTATTTATGCAGGCGATCTCCTTGCCGGCGTTTATCAGCTCACGCTTTGTTGCGAGCGCCATATCGGGATTGAACGGAGAACCCCTTCCCGGGAAGCTCTCGGAAAAGATATCATGAATCTCTATCCCGTCATATTTCAATTCATCCGCCATCTCAAGAAAGTCGTTGAATCTTTTGCCCTTATGGAACTTTGTTGAAAAAGAAAGCTTCAAGGCTCAACCCTCCTCATAGGTTATTTTATTCAGAGCGCTTATGTATGCCCTGATGCTTGCGCCGATCACATCGGTCGATATTCCGGTGCCGGAGTAGAGTCTGCCGGTTGAGGAACGGAGCTTCACGAGCGAATAGCCCATGGCCTCGGTGCCCTCTGTGACAGCTCTGATCTGGAAATCGTCAAGCTCATAGTGATGGCCGACGATCTTCTCGATAGCAAGGAACGAGGCGTCTACCGGTCCGTCGCCGATGCTGACTCCGCTGACGGGCGAGCCGTTCCTGGTCAGCTTGATATTGGCAGTTGCGGTGATCACGTTTCCGCTGTTGATAACATAGCTCTCTATCTTATATGTCGGCGGTACCTGCAGGGCAGATGAGGCAACAATGGCCTCTATCTCCTTGGTACCGACAAAGTCCTTTTTGAGCGCAACACGCCTGAAAGCGTCGTAGACGTTTGCCTCATCATCGGCAGAGAGGTCGTAGCCCAGCTTTTTTACCGCCTTGGTTACTGCGGCAATATCCGCATTCTTGTCGAGGGTCAGCTCCGTACCGGGTTCCTCTCTGACGCCGTTTTCAAAGGGAGATTGTTCATTCCTGACGGAATTTATTATCCTCTCCGATCTGTCTACGACCCTCTGCAGCTCGGTAGTCCTGAGCTTGGAGGATATCCCGAGCTCATCCCCGCGCCGCGTGACGATATTCATGACTGAGCCGAGCCTCGGGAAATCAAAGTCGGTA
>JAFSXA010000245.1 GCA_017450135.1 Clostridia bacterium
CTTGTGGTCGCCTGCCCGTGCAGCCTCGGGCTTGCCACTCCGCTCGCTATTGTCGTTTCCGAGGGCAAATGCGCCGGGAAGGGCATACTTATAAAGCGCAGCGAGGTGCTTGAAAACGCGTCAAAGACTGATACCGTGGTCTTTGACAAAACAGGCACGCTGACCTACGGCAAGCTGAAAATCGCCGCGATAAACAATTACAGCGGCCTTGACGATAACGAGCTGATCTCACTCGCCGCGGCTCTCGAGGCAGGTTCAAGCCACCCGATAGCCAAGGCCTTTACGGGCTTTGCCTCAGCCGAAAAGCTGAGCGTTCCGCAGGCAGACGACTTTGAAAGCATAGACGGCAAAGGAATAACCGCCGCCGTCAACGGCAAGAGATACTTTGCAGGAAACGCGGGGCTGATGGCGGAAAACGGCATCGACGGCGTCCGTGAGGACGACGGGCGCAGACTCTCGGAGGACGGCAACAGCCTTGTATATATTGCGGATGAAAACAGCGTGCTCGGGCTTATAGGCGTCAACGACGTTCTGCGCGAAAACGCCGCCCGGGTGGTCACAGAGCTCAGGGAAATGGGTATAGAGACTGTAATGCTCACCGGCGACAACGAAACGACGGCTGAAAAAGCTGCGGCTCGGGCAGGCATCGACAGGGTCATAGCCGGAGTTCTCCCCGCCGATAAGGGCGCTGCGATAAAGACTCTGCAAGCCGCCGGTAAAAGGATAATGATGGTCGGCGACGGTATCAACGACAGCCCCGCGCTCACGATAAGCGACATAGGCGTCGGCATGAATTCCGGCTCCGACATAGCGATGGACTCCTCCGACGTCATCCTTATGAACGGCGACCTTTCAAGGATACCCGAGCTTATCAAAACAAGCGGCGCCACCGTTAAGAATATCAAACAGAATCTTTTCTGGGCTTTCTTCTACAACTGCCTTATGGTGCCCATCGCCATAGGTGCGCTGAAGCCACTGGGCATTGTTATCAACCCAATGCTCGGGAGCATAGCAATGACTGTAAGCAGTCTGACGGTCATACTCAACGCCCTCAGACTGAAAAAATAGATTTAAGGAGAGATACTCATGTTCGGAAGACCCAAAATCACAAAGACACTGCATATCGAGGGTATGAGCTGTATGCACTGCGCGGCGAGAGTGAGCGACACCCTGAAAAAAATAAAGGAGGTCGCCGACGCCGACGTCCGGCTCGACGAGAAGCTTGCGGTGGTCAGGCTCAAGTCCGACGTGGCAGACGACGTTCTCACAGCCGCTGTGGAAAACGCCGGGTTTACTGTCGTCGGGATAGAGTAATTTTCGGCTTGTCAAACAGAATAATGATCACCGTCCGAAGCATAGAATTAATCGGACGGTGATTTTTTGTTTGCAGGATCTATACTCGGAATTCTATCCGACTTCCTTTTTTTCGCGCTGCATCTCTCGGGCGGAGGCTCCTTCCCTCCCCCTCTTTCGGCAAAGAAGGAGCGCGAATACCTGGAAGCTTTCAAGCATGGAGATATCAGCGCAAGGAACAAGCTTGTGGAACACAATCTGCGGCTGGTCGCGCACATCATCAAAAAGTACTACTCCGATTATTCACAGCAGGAGGATCTGATCTCAATAGGCACGATCGGTCTGATCAAGGCGGTAAACAGCTTTGACGCCGACAAGGGCACACGCCTTGCCACCTACGCGGCTCGCTGCGTGGAAAACGAGATACTGATGAATTTCCGCTCGCGCAAAAAAACGGCTCAGGATATCTCCGTAAACGAGCCTATCGAGAGCGACAGCGAGGGAAATCCGCTGACCCTGATGGACATCATCTCGACCGAGGACGAAATAGTAGACAATATCTACAAAGCCGGGATGATAAAGAAGCTCAGCCGCGAGGTCGGGCTGATACGCGACGACCGCGAGAGGATGATCATCATACTCCGCTACGGGCTGAACGGCCACCGAGCGCACACTCAGCGCGAGGTTGCGGAGCTGATGAAGATATCGCGCTCCTATGTGTCGCGGATAGAGAAGAAGGTTCTTTCGGATCTGAGAAAAAAGCTTGAATAGCGGAAGACAGACGTTGAGAAAGGATGCAAGACCATTTGCAAAATAGCATTATGTTTTTCAAGGGTTTTGTGTGATTCTAAAGCCGGTATTTGTCAGATCGGACGGGAGGGCGTGGAAGCCCTCCCCTACTACCCTGTAACACCTAAAACTTTGCAAGCATTGCCGATTTTTTTTGCAAATGGTCTTGCGCCTTTATCAACCGTCTGACGGTTCAGCCCTCCTTGATCTTTTTCAATGCGCCCTTTTCAAGGCGCGACACCTGAGCCTGCGAGATGCCCACCTCGCGGGCGACCTCCGTCTGGGTCTTTCCGAGCATGAAGCGGAGGTCCAGTATCCTCTTCTCCCTGTCCGACAGGCGCTTGATCGAGTCCTTGAGCAGTATTTCATCCATCCAGCTGTCCGCGGTGTTCATGTCCCCTATCTGATCCATAACGTAGATCGCGTCGCCGCCGTCGCTGTATACCGGCTCATAGAACGAGACGGGATCCACTATGGCCTCCAGAGCTATCACCACCGCCTCACGCTTCATGCCGAGCTCCCGGGCTATCTCTTCAATGGTCGGCTCGCGCCCGAGCTTTTCGGAGAACTTTTCCCTGACCTGTATCGCCTTGTACGCCGTATCCTTCATGGATCTGCTGACCCTGACGGCGGTGTGGTCGCGCAGATACCGCTTGACCTCGCCTATTATCAGCGGAACAGCGTATGTGGAGAGCTTGACTCCTATTGAGATATTGAAATTGTCTATCGCCTTGATAAGCCCTATACAGCCCACCTGAAACAGATCGTCAAGCGGCTCTCCCCTGTTTGAAAACCTCCTGATGACGCTGAGCACAAGCTTCAGGTTGCCGTTGATGAGCTCATCTCTTGCCGCCCTGCTGCCCTGCGCCGCCCTCTTTAAAAGCTCCGTGTTTTCCTCATCGCTGAGCACCTTCAGCCTTGAAGTGTCCACACCGCAGAGTTCAACCTTGTTATATTGCATGAAAAGACCTCCTCACGGTAAAATTTTTACCGTAAAGAGGTCTGATTATTCAGTTCTGTCTATTCATCCGAAAAAAGTGTACACCCGTTCCGTTTGAATTTTTCTATCATAGCGTAAGCCGTCCCGGTGGTTATCTTGAAGCGCTCGCACAGACAACCCATGCAGAGAAATTCAACCGAGCCTCTGTTGACGAGCTTCTTGTGCAGGCCGATCTCGTTATGAGTCAGCTTTTTGCCGCATTTGATGCAAAACCGATCCATTATTTTTCTATCTTGCAAAGATACATGGCGCAGTCATGCTTATCGAGACGGAGGTTGAATATCTCTTTCCTGACTCCGAGATCCTCGCCGGTGAA
>JAFSXA010000246.1 GCA_017450135.1 Clostridia bacterium
GCCTCGATTATACCCATCATATCCGCGGTGTAGCCGAGATAGTAGATCAGGTAATTCCCTATGTATGCGAAGCAGGTGTTGAAGCCGATAAAGGCTATCGCCACCGCTATGTTGACAATAACAAGCTCCTTGAGCGCAAAGAATCTTTTAAAATTGAAAACGCTGATGAACTGCTGAAAGAACGTCCCCTTGACAGACGGCTCAACATCGTCCTCTGAATTCAGGGCAAACATGGATATTACGCCGAAAATTATCACGAACACGCCCATCACGACGAAAAGGCGCATATAATTATCGTCCTTGCCGACAAGGATACCGCCCACGACCGTGCCGAGGATGGTGCCGATGATAGGCTGAGTCGCAAGAGCGGCGCCGATCTGCCCACGGTTTTTATCGTTCATGATGTCGTTTGTCCAGGTGTTGAAGCCGGAATCGTTGCCCATTGAGCCGAAGAAGCTCATTATCGTGTCGGCAAGCACAACGCTGATCGCCACAAAGAGATAGAGCTCCTTGTTGATAAATTCGGTCAATCCGAAGGCTATTGTAAACACGCCCCAAAGGATGTAGCCCCAGGAGATGAACTTACGCCTTTTTCCGGTTCTGTCCGACCATGTGCCGAAGAAGAAGGTGGAAAAGGTCGTCACCGCCGCCGAGCAGATCAGCATACCCGTGATTATCGACGGGTCCTTGCCAATCTTGGCGTAGACGAAGGTGTTGAACCACTGGTTCTCGATGTTCCAGCAGAGCTGTCCGGCAAGGCCGAGTCCCCATATCAGCAGCCACGTCACGAAACCGGAGCGTTTTTTACTGCCTGCGATTTTTTTCATATCAATCATCCTCACTGTCAAACAGTATCGCCGTTGTACAGATCCCTGACGACCGCGCGGCTGCACGCCACAAACTTCTGCGCCGCGGAGGTCATGGAGTCCTTGGATTTCACTATTATGCCGAGATCGCGGTAGGAATGCGGCGAGATCGGCTTCGCGATGCAGGAATCGTGCATTCCCCCGATTATCAGCTTGGGCAGGATACTGTAGCCCAGGCCGTGGCTGACGAGGGAAGCGACGGTCGCATCGTCAACGGCGGTCGGGTCGATCGCCGGATTGACGCCGTGCATATTCAGCATATTGAGTATATCGTGGTCAAAGCCGTAGGTCGGCATATAGAAGGTCCTGCCCTCGAAGAACTCAATGGGAACGGTGTCCCCTTCGACTTCCTCGTCGGGAGGCAGGATCGCGTACAGCGGATCGTTGCACAGGTGGAACCAGTCGCACCTGATATTCTCCTGAAGGCTGACAAAGCCCACGTCCATATCGCCGTTATAAACAAGCTCTGAGATCTCTTCAAGCGACGCGACGTGTATCTCAAGCCGCAGGTTGGGATATGTCTCGCTGAATCTTCTGATTATCTCCGGGATCCAGTGCTTGGTGATGCTCGCATAAGCCGCCACGCGCAGGATCCTTCCGCCGCCTATCTTGATATTTTTGATAGCGTTCTCGAGCCTTGAGCTCTCGTCGACGAAGCTCTTGACATACGGCAGGAGCGATTCGCCGTCCGGCGTAAGCCTGACCCCGGATTTTGTCCTGCTCAGCAGGGTCACTCCGAGCTCCTTTTCAAGGCGGTTCATCATGTGTGTGAGCCCGGCCTGGGTGTAGCCGAGATTCTCCGCCGCCCGGGTAAGGCTGCCGTATTCGACTGCCTTGAGCAATGCATAAAACTTGATCGAATCCATACATCCACTCCATTGTATAACTGTTTGTAATGAATATATTATAATATGTTCGGCAATTGATTTCAATACGTTTTCATAATAATATCTTTCGCAAATATTAAGCGGGTCTTTTCGGATAATACGCCCTGAAACCCGTTCCGGAAAAAACATCAAGGTGCAAAAGCTTAAATCTCTGCACCTTGACTGAATTCATTATTATGTCTCAGCTTAAAACAGCCTGAGCTATTATTCCTCTTCGAGCTTTGACTCTGCTATTACCTTTTCGGTGATGTTTGCGGGAGCGTCCTCATACCTTGTGAATTCAAAGGTGTAGTGTCCCCTGCCGGCCGTTACCGAACGCAGAACCGTGGAGAAATTGCTCATCTCGGCAACCGGAACCTCTGCGTCAAGCTCCTGAAGCTTGGGATCCTCCTCCGAGGCGCCCATACCGAGAACGCGGCCGCGGCGCTTGGTTACGTCGCCCATTATGTCGCCGAGATTTGCCTCGGGCATAACGGCCTTGAGAGTTCCGATAGGCTCAAGGATGGTCGGATTCGCCTGCGGTATACCGGCCTTGAACGCAAGGGAAGCGGCGGTCTTGAAAGCCATTTCCGAAGAATCGACGGGATGATATGAGCCGTCGTAAAGAACAGCCTTGAGGCCTACCATGGGATAGCCGGCAAGAACGCCCTTCTTCATGCACTCGTTAAGTCCCTTTTCAACCGCCGGGAAATAGTTCTTGGGAACGGAGCCGCCGACTACCTCGGACTCGAAGATAAGCTCGTTGCCCTCGGCAGGCTCGAATCTGATCCATACGTCGCCGAACTGGCCGTGACCGCCGGACTGCTTCTTATGGCGGCCCTGAACCTGGACGGACTTGCGGATAGCCTCTCTGTAAGCTACGCGCGGAACGGTGAGCTCAACGTCAACGCCGAACTTGCTCTTGAGCTTGGAGACGATGATGTCGAGGTGCTGCTCGCCGAGGCCGGAGATAACCTGCTCCTTAGTCTCGGGGTTCATCTCGAACTTGATAGTGGGATCCTCCTCAAGCAGTCTGTTGACGCTGGAAACGATCTTTTCCTCGTCGCCCTTCTTGCAGGCCTTGACAGCCATGGACAGGCAGGGATTCGGGAAATCTATGGAGTCGAGCTCAATGACGTTGGATGCGGCGCATATCGTGTCGCCGGTCTTGATCGTGTTGAGCTTGGTAACTACGCCTATATCGCCCGCGGGGATGCACTTGCAATCCTCGGACTTGTTGCCGCGAACGGTGATTATCTTGCCCATTCTCTCGGTCTCGCCTGTTCTGGCGTTATAAACGGGCGTGTCGGAATCGATCTTGCCGCTTGTGACCTTGAAGAAGGACATCTTGCCTACGAACGGGTCGGCGACCGTCTTGAAGCAGAGGGCTGCAAGCGGGCCGTTCTCGTCGCACTTGAGATCTCCGGCGCCGCCGTGAGCAGCCGCGTCGGGAGCCGCGAACGCTATCTCGTCAAGCAGAAGATCGACTGCGTCCGTCGTATAGCCGGAGCAGGCGTATACGGGATAGAGCGAGCTGTCGCCGATACCGTTATTGAGAGCCGTGATAACCTCCTCGCGGGTGAATTCCTCGCCCTCGAAGAATTTTTCCATCAGCTCCTCGTCTGAGGAAGCGACTGCCTCCGTAAGTATATCGAGCATTTCGGAGATCTGGGGATCATCGGGCATATCGATCTCCTTGGCAGAGCCGTCTGTATATTTGAACGCCTTGCGCGAAGCGAGGTTGACGTATGCCTCGACCTTGTCGTTTACCATGTAGGGTACGATGACCGGGCAGACCGCTGAGCCGTGGATGTTCTTGATCTCCTCAAAGGTCTTGTAGAAATCCGCATTCTCCTTGTCGCAGCGGGTAACAGCAAACATCTTGCCGCGATTCCCGGCCGCCTTGAAGGCCTTCTCCGCGCCGACGTCAAAACCGTGACCGGCGCCGAGAACTATAAGCACGCACTCGGACGCACGGACGCCCTCCTGCATCTCACCCTCGAAATCGAAGAGACCGGGGGTATCTATAAAATTGATCTTGCAGTTTTTCCACTCTATCGGCGCCATAGCGGCTGAAACCGACACATGGCGGCGCTTCTCCTCGGGATCGCTGTCAAGAATAGTGTTGCCTTCGTCAACTCTTTCAAGTCTGTCTGTAAGTCCCGCAATGTAGAGCATAGCCTCCACGAGAGTAGTCTTGCCTCTGCCGGAGTGACCGGCTACCGCTACGTTGCGAATATCCTTTGCGTTGTAGTATTTCAAAATGTTTCCTCCTTTGAATTTGTATGACGCCGGCACGGAAAACCGCGTTATCCCTGATCAATTCGTATTCTTACAGCTCCTGCATTCCGACGCATTATAAAAACTATATCATATATAAACATAAAAAACAAGTAAAAAACAAAAAATATGTTAAATTTATGCCTGTAAAATCGAGAATACGAAAAACTCAGCCGCCGATCTGCCTTTGACGGTCAAATCGACGGCTGAAAGTTATACGGACTGTTTTATCCGAGCAATCGTTTTTCAAGATTTTTGAGCATCTGAACAAATGCGGATTCAACGCGCACCTCGATGCTGTCGGTCGCGATAATTCCGCCCTCAGCGTCATAAATCGCTGCGGTCACGACAGCAGTGCCGGTTTTGACGGCCTTAACGTAACCCCTGCTGTCAACGACGGCGACCCCGGGATCGCTCGATCTCCAGGAAACCCTGCCGTCCGCGTTTTCAGCGCAGAGCTTGCCGACGGCGTTTTTCCTCAGAGTGAGGCTTTCGCAGTTGATTTCAAGCTCTCCGGATGAGGGTGAATTGATCGCCTTGATATCGTCGGCGTCGACCGATCTCATCCACGCGAGGTTGACGTAAGGCTGATGGACGTACATAACATTTTTGAGCTGAGCGACAAGAGCCGCGACCTCATCGCGGTTGCCTGTCATGTAATCCGTGAAAAGAACGAGTAGCTCAAGCAGAGAATCGACCTCATCCTCAGTCAGCCCCTGCCCGGCATCGCTTTCCGAAATCTTATGCGCGAGATATCTCTGATATCCGTCGCTCTTGATCATTCTGATATTCTCGGGCGTCAGGCAAATCAGCGCAGCCAGCAGGGAAACTCCTGCGGTTTTAAACACGTCACCGGCGCCGAGCTTTTTCCCGAGATACTGGCCGGCAATAAACACCGCGCCGGACTCGAATCTGTCAACGTAATAGTCGCGGCTTTTCAGAACGTCGTTTGAAAATCCGTCCATAACATAATCAATCATTGATCCGAAGGATCTGCTCATAGCCGTAGAGTAGAAGCATTCATTCGCCGTCTTGCCGGTTCCCTCCATGATATAATCAAATTCCGTGCAGACCTTTTCATAGTATTCCCCGTAGCGGCCGGTGTTCTCGGCGCAGGGCAGAAACAACTCCCTGCCGAAGTGGGTGAAACCCCAGATATCGCCGACAAACTTAGGAACATAATCGTTCGGGTTTATGACATTGAATATATTGGAGTAAACC